>JAYQGD010000369.1:0-3531 GCA_038140415.1 Rhodospirillaceae bacterium | reverse complement strand
GCCCAACGGCCGGAAATCGGTGGTCAGGAAGTACGTCCCCTGGCTGTCCATCACGCCAAAGCCGATGTCGGCGAGGCCCTCCGCCAGCCGGTCCCGCTTGGCCTGCATATCCGTTCCTAAGCCCCGGAAATAGCTTTCGTCTTTATTGAGCCCATAGGCTACGGCGCGCTGCAAGTTTGGCGGCGTGGTGAACGTCAGGAATTGATGGGCCATGGCCGCCGCCGTGATCAGCGGCGCCGGGCCCACCGAATAGCCCACTTTCCACCCGGTCATGGAGAAGGTCTTGCCGGCGGAGCTGATGCGGATGCAGCGCTCCCGCATGCCCGGCAGGCTCATCAGCGGGATATGGTCCCGCCCGTCATAGACCAGGTGTTCATAGACCTCGTCGCAAATCGCATAAGCGTCATGCTTGATCACCAGCTTGGCGATGAAATCCAGCTCGTCCCGGCTGAAAACCTTGGCCGACGGGTTCATCGGCGTGTTGATCAGGATCAGCTTGGTCTTGTCCGAAAACGCCGCTTCCAGCGCGTCATACGGCAGCTCCCAGTTCGGCGGTTCGACCCGCACCAGCTTCGGAATGCCGCCCGCGCGGCGCAAAATCGGCAGATAGCTGTCATAGAGCGGCTCGATCATCACCGCCTCATCGCCGGGCTCAATCAGACCGAACAGCGCCGCCGACAAGGCTTCCGTCGCGCCGGAGGTGACAATAGTCTCGGTCTGCCAGTCGATCCCCAGATCATAGAAATGGTTATTGTGGGCCGCCGTGGCCTGGCGTAATTCCGGGATGCCCATCATCGGCGGATACTGGTTGGGTCCGTCGTTGGTGGCGTCCGCGGCGGCGGCCAGAATATCGTCCGGTCCGTCGGTGTCCGGGAAGCCCTGGCCCAGGTTGATCGCCTGATGCTCGTTGGCGAGCGCCGACATGACCGTAAAGATGGTCGTGCCGTATTCCGACAAAACAGGATTGTAGCTTTTCACCGAACGCCCCCGGATGTGTGAACCGGCGCGCATCTTATCAAACCGGATATACCGGCGGCAAAACCTCTCTTTCGCAAGTAATTTCGCGCCACCCCGCGAAACGTCCCTCTGGCCCCGCCATAGGACGGGCAGACCGCTGGTGAGGGTTGGGAAGCCGTGCCACCTAAGCGGAGAACAGAAATGACTTTATTTGGAAAACGCAGCCGGTATTTCCTCATTGCGGCGGGCGTCTTGCTCGTGCTCTCGGGCTGCAAAACCACCAGCTACGCCGGATCCGGGCGCAGCGCCGACTATTATCAAACCCTTGTGGAAAGCTCCATCGACGACGAGGACTGGGAGGGCGGTGTGGAGGCGATCCGCAACGCGCCTGGCCGGATCGACGACGACTTACACGACTGGCTGGAAGACAATGCGGAGAAGTTTCCGCCGATCTTCCTCTACGCCATGGCCGACCGGTTCTATGACGTGGACAAGGAACAGGCGACCAAGTGGTACTTCGCCGCCCGGGTCCGCCACGCCTATGACCTAATGCAATGCAAGGACGACAGGGCCATGAAGCGCCTGGACGTGTTCGAGGACCGGTTCCGCAAATCCGTTTACCGGTTTATCCGCAAGGACCCGAAAGACGCCTTCAAGGCGGCGGAGGATGGGCTGGAATGGGAATACGAAGCCGATCTGCACGAAACTTCGCCGGCGTCCGAATGCCTATTCGGCCTGGCGAAATACAAGCTTGGCAAACTGTACCGCGCGGACTATCTGGACGAAGAGGATGAGTAGGAGCTGGTCTCCTCCCGGCGGGCCGGTAAGCGCCTGATCTCCCGGGCACGGCGCATGGTCCGCAACTAGGTCGAGGACATCGAGGACCGTTTCGGCAAGAAAAAGCGCAAATCCAAGCGCAAGAAGCGCCGCGGTAAACGCAAGATTCTATGGGCCGACGACGTCCACAAGGAAAACTGGGACGATGACGACGATAACGACCATGATCATGACGACGATCATGATCACGACCACGACCACGCTGGGAACAGCCACAAATGGCATGACCACGATGACGATCATCACGGGCACACGTCGCATGCCTCCTGGCGGGACCGGCCTTGGCGTCTCTCGGCACAGCCCGCTTACCGGCCGACCTATCAGACGCACCATCATTACTATGTCTCCTATCCCGACCGTCAGCCGTCCTATCAGTCCGGATCGCACTATGAGCCGGAGACCTATTACGAGCCGCCACGGCGTCGCTATGAGCGGCGCGGCTGGCAGCCGGTGAATTTCTAAAACCTCCGTTCACGCAACTGAGATCCGGGATCAGGGCAACCTGTCCCGGATATTTTTTTGAGTTTTTTTCACGTCTTTTCCGAAAAACCGCCTCTGGCCCCGGCATAGAGGGTGTACCGGCGGGAAACCTTCTACCGGCGGACTTGGAAAAAGGGAAAGGGACAGACCATGACCAAACAAAACTTCAGACCCACATTGAAACGCCTGCTGTGCACCGGCCTCGCCCTGGCGGCGCTGTCGGCCTGCCAAACCACCGACAGCGGCTATTACGAAACGGACTCCGGATACTATTCATCCGCCCGGCAGGCGGCCGCAGCACAGGCAGCCGCGGCCAAGTCCGAGGACCTGGCGATCCTTGACTATTACCGGGAACGCTTCCGCCTGGCCTTGGGCAAACGGGAACAGGTCCGCGCGGCCAAGGTCGCCGGCGTCGTCAAGGAAGATGACGTTTCTACGCCGTCAGAGTTCAGCCGCTACGTCCGTCAACACCGTCCGTCGCATGCGGACACAGCTCCCCCAGCCGCGCATCCTTCCCACCACGGCTGGCGGCCGATGAGGTACTAGAAGAGAGAGTTCCCTACCCTCCCTGTCCAAGGTGGGGGCGGTTCCGGTTCGCCGGGCCGTCCCCGGACAGGCGGGGAAGGCTCTCTTCTCTGTCCTATCGGGAAAAAGTGCGCTAGATACGCGCCATGACCAATAAGACACCCACCAAAGAAGACCTTGGCATTGCCGATGACGAGACGATCCTCTGGCGCGGCAAGCCGGAGATCAAAGCCTATATTCGCCAGCGCTACGTCAAAACCTCCATCGTCGGCATCCTGGTTATAGCCGTGATCGTGCTGGGCTTCGATGAAGTGCTGTCCCGGCCCGGCGAGGAAACCGTTGATCTCTTGAGCCGGGACGGTCTCGTGGTGCTCGCTTCTTCCGGCTTTATATTCTTCATGGGTCTGATCGCCGCGACCAGCGTGATCTGGGGCAGATATGAGGCCGCGGCCACGGACTACGTGCTGACAGACCAGCGCCTGATGATCGCCAAAGGCTGGCCCAACGAGAAGCTTTACATCTACCCGCCCTACGCCATCGACGGCTTGGACGTGGAAAAAGCCAAGGACGGCACCGCTTCGCTATATTTTCGGGACGAAACGCCGATTTACCTAAAAGGCATCCACCGCAAACGGATCGGTTTCGAGGGTATACGCGACGTGGACAACGTTTACCGACTCATCCATGAGAGTTTTTACGAGTGAGGGCGGCCTGTTTGGGGGCGTCCTGGCT
>JAYQGD010000368.1:0-3534 GCA_038140415.1 Rhodospirillaceae bacterium | reverse complement strand
GGTCCCCTTCGTCTAGTGGCCTAGGACGTCGGCCTCTCACGCCGAAAACACGGGTTCGAGTCCCGTAGGGGGCACCATTTCCGCCATAGTCGTCTCATAAAGGATTGGCCGGATCATGAACAACCAAACACCCTTCTCCGCCCCCGTCGTTGACCAACTCTCCATCCGGGTGCTGGTTGATTCCTTTTACGAGCGCTTCATGTCCAAGGGCGAACATCCGGACGTGAAGATCGAACATGCGGGCCGACTGCCCGGCAAGCAGATGACGTCGCTCGCCTGCGAGTGGGGGCTGTCACTCCATCTGGCGTCCCGCAAGGACGGGGTGGACACCGAGTATCTGCTGGACTTCGGCTACACGCCGGAAATCATCTCCCGCAACTTCGACATCCTGGACATCGATCCGAAGCGCATCCACGGACTGATCCTGAGCCACGGCCACCGGGATCATTTCGGCGGGCTCGACGGGTTCGTCAAAAACTTCCGGTCCCGCATGCGCGACGACATTAATCTCTATGTGGGTGGCGAGACCGTGTTCCGGGAAAAGTGGATGGGCTCGAAAGGCTCGGAACCTCTGGCCTGGGGCGCCATCGACCGGTCGTCCCTGACGGCGCTCAACGTGCCGCAGGTCTGCTGCCAAACGCCGCACGAGCTGGAAGGCCCGTTCACCAGCGGCTTTATCGAGCGCACCAGCTTCGAGACCGTCAGCGGCGGCACCCTGGTGCTGGAAGACGAAGACCACTTCAATGCCGATGAGCGTTCCGGTAAGCTGGTGCTGGACGAACACGAGGATGAACACGCCACATGTTATATCGTGCAGGGCAAGGGCCTCGTGGTGATCTCGTCCTGCGGCCATGCCGGCATCGTCAACACGGTGAAGACGGCCATGGCGGTCTCCAACGCCGACAAGCTGCACGCGGTGGTCGGCGGTTTCCACCTGGGCCTCGCCCCCAACGAGTATATCGACCACACGATTGATGAGCTGGAAGCCATGGACCCGGATGTGATCCTGCCCATGCACTGCACCGGCGTAAACTTCATCGGCAAAGTGCGCGACCGCATGCCCGACAAGCTGGTCACCTCCAACGTGGGCAGCCGGTTTACCTTCGGGGGGTAGAGAGATGGCGAAGGCAACCTGGAACGGCGTCACCCTGGCGGAAAGCGATGACATCGCCCATGTGGAGGGCAACGCCTATTTCCCCAAGTCGGCGGTCAACTGGGATTACTTCGCCGAAAGCACCGAGACCCGGCCGACTTTCTGCCACTGGAAAGGCATCGCCGATTATTACGACGTGACCGTCAACGGCGAGACCAACCAGAGTTGCGCCTGGGAGTACGTGAAGCCCTACCCGGCGTCAGAGATCATCAATGACCGGATCGCGTTTTGGAACGGGGTGGAGATCACCGGCGGCCCCGACGGCCCCGGCATGGTGGAGCCGCTGCCCAGCCAACGGGACGGCAAAACCGGATGGGAGGCGCTCTGCTGGCTGATCCGCCACGGCGAGGCCGACAGCTACTCGGCTGCGGAGGTCGAGGCCAATACCGACATCCCGGAAAGCGAGCTCAAGACTGCCTGGAAGCATGAGGACGTGCAGCGCTACGCCACGCGCTACATGTGGGCGCTGGAGGGCGGCGACGGCGAACCGTTGCGCCTGGTCAGCACCGGCACGGGCCCCAAGGCCCCGCAAACGTCTTGAAGGTTTAGCCGCTTAATACCCGAGCGCTTTTGACGCCAGGTCCGCGCCTTCGGTGAGCGCCTTGAGCTTAGCCCAGGCGATCTGCGGATGAGACCGGCCGCCGAAACCGCAGTCGGTGCCGGCGATCACATTCTCCCGCCCGACCCGTTCGGCAAAGCGCTGGATACGTTGAGACACCAGCTCCGGATGCTCGATCAGATCGGTGGAATGGGCAACCACGCCGGGGATCAGGACTTTACCCTCCGGCAGCTTCACATCATCCCAGACGATGTATTCGTGTTCGTGGCGCGCATTGGCCGCCTCGATCAAATACGCCCCGGCATTCACCGCCAGCATGATGTCGACGATCTTCTCCAACTCGATATCGTGGGCGTGGGGGCCGTGCCAACTTCCCCAACACAGGTGATAGCGAATTTGCTCTTCGGGGATGCCGTCGAGCGCGTGGTTCAGCGCTTCGATCCGAACCATGCACCAGTCCCGGTATTTTTCCAGGCCCATCTGGATGCCGGTCCGGTCCCAGGTGGCGGGCAGCCAGGCGTCGTCCACCTGCACAATGAAGCCCGCGTCGGCGATCATCTTGTATTCGGTCTTCAACGCCTCGGCCATGCCGAAGATAAAATCGTCCTGGCTGTCGTAATACTCGTTGCGGTAATAGGGCTCCAGACTGGCCGGTGCGGTGGTGGTCAGAAACACGTCCTCGGTCCCCGTCGTCGCCTTCAACAGATCAATCTCCCGCTGCATTGCCTCCTGGCCCACGTACGTGATGGGCTCCGTGCAGAACCAGGTCAGCCGCGTGGCGACGATGTGGTTGCTCTCGGCATAAAACAGCGTACCCTTCTCCCCGGCGTAGCGGTAGAAGTCGGCGAATTCCTCCCGGTCCTTGCCCAGGGTGGAGAAGTATTTGCCGTCGATGTCCTCCCGGGGATCACAGCCGCCGAGCCGCCCGTCCATGAATGACAGCCAGTCACCGCCCTTGGTGAACTCTCCCTCGTTGATCACGTCCAAGCCCGTGTCCCGTTGGCGGGCGACGATGCCGGTGACATCTTCCTTCAGCTTGGCCTCATAGCCGGTCTGACCCGGCAGAATGGGCTTTTCCCAGGGCAAAGCCCCGGCGTGGGTGGTGAGAATTTTCTCGGTGCTGCGTTTCATCGGTGTTCTCCCTCGTCCCCGTGTTTAAGCGAGAGCATGCCGGGAGTCCAGACGCCCATGGCAAGAACCCAATGGGAGCGCTATAGTAGGGTGAGTGGGAGAAAGATAATGCCTGATTCAGTCTCTGTGGACAGTTTGGAATCCCTTGCCAACGCGGCGAGCCTGGACGATCTCTATGCGGCGATTAAGCCGATGGAGCTGACGCCCGGCTGGATCGACCGGGATGTGCCGATCCTGTCTCCGGAGCCCAACACACCGTTCACGCCCATGCATTGGCGCTATGCCGATTGCCACGCCGCGCTGGAGGCCGCCGGCCGGCTGATCAGCACCGATCTGGCGGAACGGCGCAACATGGTCCTGGTCAATCCGGTCGAGGGCAACGACTTCGCCACCTCCAAGACCCAAGTCTGCGCCTATCAGATGATCCTGCCCGGCGAAATGGCGCGCAGCCACCGGCACGCGTCCCATGCGCTCCGGGTCATTATCGACGGCAAAGGCTCCTTCTCTACCGTCAACGGGGAAAAGCACCCGATGGAGACCGGCGATATCGTGCTGACACCCGGCTGGTGTTGGCACGGCCACGGCCATGACGGCGACGAGCCGGCCTATTGGTTCGACGGGCTGGACGTGCCGCTGACGCATTTGCTGGAGCCCATGTTCTTCGACGAACATCCGGAGGTCTATGAGCCGG
>JAYQGD010000367.1:0-3546 GCA_038140415.1 Rhodospirillaceae bacterium | reverse complement strand
GTTAAAGTCTCCATCTTGGACAACTTGATCACCGCCGGCGAAGCCGGCGCGCAGTTCGACGGCAACGAAAATCTGGAGTTCATTCAACACGACGTCATTCAGCCGTTCGAAACCGACCGGCGGTTCGACTACATCATTCATGCGGCAGGGATTGCCAGTCCGTTTTACTACCGGGCGTATCCCTTGGAGACCCTGGATGTGGCGATCACCGGCACCAAAAACATGCTGGAGCTGGCCAAGACCTGCGGCGCCCGGTTCAGCTTTTTCTCGTCCAGCGAGATTTACGGGGATCCGGACCCCAAGCACGTACCCATGTCGGAAAGCTACCGGGGCAATGTGTCGCCCCAAGGTCCCCGGGCCTGCTATGACGAAAGCAAGCGGGTGGGGGAGACCCTTTGCTATATTTTCCATTCCAAGGACGGGGTCGCGACCAATACGATCCGGCCGTTCAATGTGTTCGGACCGGGGATGCAGGAAACCGATTACCGGGTTCTGCCCAATTTCGCTAATCGGATTAAAGCCGGACTACCGCTGAATATTTACGGCGATGGTCGGCAGACCAGGACCTTCTGTTACATCACCGACGCCATGGTCGGATTTTTACTGGTGGTGCTGAAAGGCATTCCCGGCGAAGCCTACAATATCGGTAATCCACTTCCGGAAGTCTCCATGCTGGATTTGGTGAAACGGGTGCAGGGCGCTGTCGACGGCGAAGTCAACTACAACCTGATGGAATATCCCGATAGTTATCCGGGCGATGAGCCCATGCGCCGCTGTCCGGATATCAAGAAGGCCCGGCTTCAGTTGGGCTTCGAACCGGCGGTCGATCTCGATGACGGTCTGTCGCGGTTCTTCCACTGGGCCGATAGGGTGTACACGGGACTGCATTAGTAGACGGCCGCGACATTCACGGTCCTTTGAATGTGCGTGACATTTGGATATAAGGCGGCATGAACATTTTTGTTTCAGCCGCCTTCGTTATTTTGGCCTTGATATTCGCGGTGATTCTTACCGGAAGACTCATCCCTGTCCTTCGGCGGCGCGCTCTTCTCGATCAGCCGACGGAACGATCCAGTCATGAAACACCTACCTTGTTCGGCGGCGGCCTTGCCGTGCTGGCGGCTATTTTCATTTGCTGGGTTGTGGCCCTATGGAATCCACTCGACCGGCCGGAACTGGCGGCGGGCGCGTTTCCCCTGGCAATCCTCGCCGGGATGGCTATCCTGGCCATTGTATCGTGGCTGGATGATTTAAAGGGCCTATCTCAGATCCACCGGTTGGCGGCACAGATTATCGTGGTGGCGGGCATCTTATATCATGCCGAAGCCGGTCTCGGGACTGTGTTCCAAGGGCTTTTACCCGGCGGACTGGACACGATCCTGGCAGCGTTCCTCTGGGTCTGGTTCATCAATTTGTTTAACTTCATGGACGGAATCGACGGCATCGCCTCGGTGGAGACCGCCGGCGTCTCACTCGGCCTGATCCTGTTGGCCGTATCCGGGATCACCACCGGCTGGTTGGCCGCCTCTATCCTTGCCGGCACGGCGCTGGGGTTCTTGTGGTGGAACTGGCACCCGGCCAAGATATTTCTCGGCGACGTAGGCAGTGTGCCCTTAGGTTTCCTACTGGGCTGGCTGCTCTTATCCCTGGCCATGGAGGGCCAGTGGGCGGCGGCGCTGATTCTGCCGTTTTATTATCTCGTGGATGCAACCTTGACCCTGTTGAGCCGGATGGCCAGAGGCGAAAGGTTCTGGGAATCCCATAAGCAGCACTTTTACCAACAAGCGGTGGTAAAAGGCTATTCCCACGCCCGGGTATCCGTCGCCGTGGCCGTCGGTAGCCTAGCCTTGGTCGGTCTGTCTTTGACCTCCGTTCATGCGCCCGTGTCCGGCCTGATCGGGGCGGCGGCGGTTGTATTTGTGATGCTGCTTTATTTTAAGCACTCTCCCCAGTCCTGAAGGCCGGCTTGTGCGTATTCTCTTTTTCACCGAGAACTTTCCCCCGGAAACCAACGCCGCCGCCACCCGGGTATATGAACGGGCTGTCTATTGGGCCAAATGGGGCCACGAGGTGACCGTCATTACGTGCGCGCCTAATTTTCCTCACGGCAAGGTGTTCGACGGCTACCGCAATGCCTGGCATGAGGTCGAGGATATGTCAGGCATCCGTGTTGTCCGGGTGAAGACGTTTATTGCGGCAAACCAAGGTGTGCTCCGCCGGTCTTTGGATTTCCTAAGCTTCCTGGTGACGGGATTTGTGGCCGGAGTGTTTCAGCCTCGACCTGATGTGGTGGCCGCCACGTCGCCCCAGTTCTTTGCGGCGGTCGCCGGCTGGGCGGTCGGATTGTGCCGCCGCCGGCCGTTTGTGTTCGAGCTTGGCGATCTTTGGCCCAATTCCATTTCCGCCGTCGGCGCGATGAAGAAAGGCGTGCTGTTGAGCCTGATGGAAAAGGTGGAGCTGTTCCTGTACCGGCGCTCCGCAGAGGTGGCGGCGCTCACCAACGCGTTTAAGGACAATCTAATGTCCCGCGGCATTCAGGCGGAAAAAATTCAAGTTGTGCTCAATGGCGTCGATCTACCCCGTTATGGGCCACGCCCAAAGGATGTGGCCTTGGCGGCAGAGTGGGCTATCGGTGACAAGTTCGTCGTCGGCTATCTGGGCACTCATGGCATGGCCCATGGGCTAATCAACGTCCTGGACGCGGCGGAGCCGCTCGCGTCGGATCCCAACTTGCTGTTTCTGTTCGTCGGCGCCGGGGCTGAGCGGGAGATGCTGATGGCGGAGGCCGAGCGCCGGGGATTAACCAATGTGATGTTCCAGCCGGCCCAGCCCAAGGGTAAAATGCCGGAGATTTGGAGCCTGTGCGACGTGGCGCTGATTCATCTGAAAGATTCACCCGCCTTTGCCGATGTGCTGCCCTCCAAGATTTTCGAGGCCATGGGCATGGGCCTGCCTATTCTACTGGTCTCTCCCGAGGGGGAAGCGAGCCAGCTGCTGGCCAAGCGGCAGGCCGGGGTGTGGGTCCAAGCCGGCGATCCGGCTGCCATGGCGGCCGCCGTCACCGGACTCAAAAATGATCCTGAACAGGCCAAAATATACGCGGAAGCCTCCCAAGCAGCCGCGCCGCTGCATTCACGGGAAGTTCAGGCGAAGGAGATGCTTGAGGTGCTGACCAAAGCGGCGGGTGGCCATGGGTAGGGCGGTATTTTTCGATCTGGACGGCACGTTGATCAACAGCGTGTTGGATGTCCATCTTTGCCTCTCCGAGGTGATGGAAAAGGCCGGCCGGGAACGACTGAGCGTTGAGCAGGTCACCCATTTGGTGGGCGGCGGGGCCCGCATCATGACGGAAAAAGCCCTGACCATGACCGGCGGAGTTAACTCCTCTCAAGAGGTAGAGGAGATGGTGGCCGATTTCCTCGCCCTTTACGCTGCCGATCCGGTGCGTCTTACAAAGCCCTTCCCCGGCGCCATCGACTTGCTGGATCGGCTTCGGGATCAGGGTCTGACCTTGGCGATCTGCACTAACAAACCCCGGGCGACTAC
>JAYQGD010000366.1:0-3553 GCA_038140415.1 Rhodospirillaceae bacterium | reverse complement strand
TCAATGTCTTTTTCATGATGCATGAGGTTGGAGAGCCAAATGGTCAGGCAATCCACCAGCACCGGCGTGGTAGCTGCCGATAGTGGTCCGGTCAGATTGAGGGGCACCTCCACCGTGGTCCAGATTGCTCCCCGCCGGAATTGATGCTGTTGGATGCGATCATTCATCTCTTCGTCCAGCGCCTCGGCGGTCGCGATGTAGGTGGCTTGGGCGCATTCAGAGAACAGGCTTTCGGCAAACGCGCTCTTACCGGAACGCGCGCCGCCCAGGACCACTATCATACCGTTGAGAGTTGGCGTCGCCGCCATGGAACGTTCTCCCTCCACCCGAGGATGTTGTTGCGTTCAAGCGCGCCCGAGGGGAGGTCTCCTGGCTTGGGCTTTCGGGACGTCCACCTTCCCGACGCTGGTCAGTGGTTGCGGCGCTGCCGCGCGGACGATCCAAGGCCCTTACAGTTGCGGGGGCAGCGCCGGTCTTGCACCGGCTTCCCTGTCCCTAAGGCGCGAGGACGATATCAGGTCGGCGGGGGCGGCGCAAAGCTTATGGCGGCTATTCGGGGAGGAGATTGACGGCGTGGACCGCCCATTTGAGGCCATCGTCCATGGGGATGGCGTTAATCCGGGTGATGGACAGATTGCCGACCTGAACCGACAGCGCCCTCATCGGCGCCAGGTCCAGGGCGAGCCCGATGGCGGAGCGGATGGTGCCGGCATGGACCACGGCGATCACGTCCCGGTCGGGATACTCGGGGTTCAGCTCCAGGATCGCATTCGAGACACGGGCATACTGTTCCACATAGCTCTCGCCTTCCGGCGGTTTGTTATTGGCGAAGTCCTTCCAGAAGGCTTCGGCATCTTCGCCTTTCAGATCGTTCCAGCTCTGGCCGTTCCAGATGCCGTAATTCTGCTCGTCGAGGGCCTTGATCTCGATGGACTCGACGCCGGGCCGCAGGGCCTGCGCGGTTTCCTTGGCGCGGCGGATGGTGCTGGTCAGCCACACGGCGTTCTCGGGAAGCTTGGCCGCCGTGGCGGCGACGGCGTCCTGGTTGCTCAAATCGGCGGCCACATCGTCCTGGCCGTGAACGATCCCTTGATCGCCCTCGCTCGGCGCATGCCGGATCCACCACCAACGGACGATAGCTGTCATGCCGCGCCCGCGGTGGCCGCCGCCAGGATGATGCAAACCTCGGTGATCTGCTGAACGGCGCCCAGAATATCACCGGTCTGCCCCCCGATTTTGCGCGACACCCACCAGGCGAACAGCCCGGTGACGACGGCGGTCGCGGCGATGGCCACAAGGCTCAGCCAAAACCCGAAGACAAAATACAGCACGACAAGCGAGATGGCCGCCGACAACGCCGCCCGGTCGAAGGAGGGCTGGCCGGCGCCGGCTGACAGACCGTCTTCCTTGGCCGGCGGGACATAGCGCATGAAAATGGGCAGCAACCCGCGAGAGGCGACAATCGCCCCAAAAAGGGCTAGCGCGGCCCCATGTTCCGGCAAGCTCTGTAGACCAGCCCATTTCAGCCCGACGCAGAAGATCAGGGCCAGAACACCGAAGCTGCCGATCCGGCTGTCCGACATGATCTCGAGCGAGCGTTCCTTATCGAACCCGCCGCCGAGGCCGTCCGCCGTATCGGCCAGACCGTCCTCATGCAGGCCGCCGGAGATCAGGGTGATCGACAAAAGCGCCAGCAGGATCGCCGCCGCCTGCGGGATGCCCATGGTCTCCGCGCCGACCAGAACAAAGACGGCAATAGCGCCCAGTAAGATGCCGATGACGGGAAAGAAGCGCGACGCCTCCGCCAGGGAGGGATTGTTAACCGCCGGACCGCCGGGCACGGGAATACGCGTCAGGAAGCCCAAACAAATCTGGAGATCATCCATCCAGTCCTGTTTGCGTTCCTGCCCCGCCGGTCCTTCTTCAGGGGCGTTGTTTGGTGCGTCGGATTGGTCCGCCATCTTCCCTCTCGCCAGTTTTGGCTTTGCAGGCTCTACGGCCCTCTATATTACAGCCCCAAGGTTAACGCGAACAAGAAACCCCAGCGAGGCGCAATTCATGTCCGGTTTTTCTTCCCTCACCGAA
The DNA here is from genome assembly GCA_038140415.1 of Rhodospirillaceae bacterium. GTDB lineage: Bacteria > Pseudomonadota > Alphaproteobacteria > Rhodospirillales > UBA2165 > JAYPHU01. The sequence goes on along the minus strand of JAYQGD010000366.1, from coordinate 1,468 downwards.
TTCCAAGCGGCCCTTGCGGGGTTGCCCGGCGCGGACGCGAAAGCGGCGGCAGCCGCGGCTGAGCGGGAGCCGACCCTGACAAAACCGGCAGGCTCCCTCGGGCGATTAGAGGAACTGTCGGCCTGGTTGGCGACTTGGCAAGGCAAGCATCCGCCGGCCCTGGACAATTGCCGGGTGCTGGTTTTTGCGGGGAATCACGGCATCACGACGCAAGGGGTATCGGCCTTTCCCGCCGAGGTCACCGTGCAGATGGTGGCTAATTTTTCAGCCGGCGGCGCTGCGATCAATCAGCTGAGCGGCGTGGCCGGGGCGGAACTCGACGTGATCGCGCTGGACCTGGAAACACCGACGGCGGACTTCTCGCAAGAGCCGGCGCTGGACGATGCCGGCTTGCACGCCGCGCTGAATGCCGGCGCGGACGCTGTCGGTGATGGCTGCGACGCGCTCTGCATCGGCGAGATGGGGATCGGCAACACCACATCGGCTGCGGCCATCTGCCATGCGCTGTTCGGCGGCACGGCGGAAGACTGGGTCGGACCCGGCACCGGCGTCGAGGGCAGCGCGCTCGACACCAAAATCAAGGTCGTCGGCGACAGCGTTGCGAAGCACGGGATTGATCCGAAGGACGGTCTGGCGGTTTTGCAGACTTTCGGCGGGCGGGAACTGGCGGCCATGGCGGGCGCGATTGTCGCCGCGCGGCAGACCCGGACGCCGGTTATTCTGGACGGCTATGTTTGTGGTGCGGCGGCGGCGGCGCTTCATGCTATTGATCCCGGACTACTGGGTCACTGCGTGGCCGGGCATGTGTCGGCGGAGCCGGGTCATCAACGGCTGCTGGACCGGCTTGGCAAGGCTGCTTTGCTTAATCTCAATATGCGGTTGGGCGAAGCCTCCGGCGCGGCGGTGGCGCTCAATATCCTGGAATGCGCCGTGGCCTGCCACAGCGGGATGGCGACCTTCGCCGAAGCCGGCGTGTCCGATAAGGATTAGCCGGAAGAGGCCGCCTATTCCGCCGGGCCGAGCCGCCGGTGCATGTAGGCGGCCATCAACCCGATCACCAGCCACAATATCATCGAGCCCGTCATGGTCGCGGAGACAAAGTGCGCGGCCAGTTCCGGCGGGGACTTGCCGACGGCGCCGGCCGGCGGGTGTGGTGCGCCGATGACATGCGGTGCGACGAGCAGGACAAGGCCGAGGCCTTTCCAGCCCAAATTCCTGCCGAACACCAGGAGGGCGATGCCAAAGACGCTGGCGGCGGCGGTGCCGAGCCACCAGGTCTGACGGGCAAACAGATCAGCCGCGGCGGCGGCCGGCAGTTCCGGCGGCAGGCCCAGACCGGGGAGGAGTGAGAACCCGGCGAACCCGGCCAATCCCCAGAGCGCGCCTTCCGTGTAGCTAATCTCTCGGCCGTAGAGGGTGAGCGCCGTGGCCAGCAAAATGCCGTAGGCAATGCCGACCAGGATATTGG
>JAYQGD010000365.1:0-3573 GCA_038140415.1 Rhodospirillaceae bacterium | reverse complement strand
CGAGTTTCCGAACGCCACCGGTTTGGGGATAGATCTGGCCGCCGGGGCAGCCGATGTGGCCAGAGTGAATCTGGTGCAATTGGGGCTTACTGACCGGGCGGAGGTTCGCCATATTTCCTGGGACGCGCTGACCGCCGAACCCTTTGACGTCATTTTGTGCAATCCGCCTTATATCCCCGATGCCGAGATCGCCGCGCTCGATCCCGAGGTCCGGGACTTTGAACCCCACGGGGCGCTGGCCGGGGGCGTGGACGGGCTGGACGCCTATCGCGGGATCGCGACCCGATTGCCCACGCTTTTGGCCCCAGATGCCTGTGCGGTCTTCGAGATCGGGCTGGGCCAGCGTCAGGGTGTCCAGGCCATAATCGAAGATGCAGGGCTTGGTGTCCGCGAGATCAGGAAGGATCTGGCGGGCATCGAGCGTTGCCTTTTAGTCACACAATAATTTGTGTGGATAGCAGCAAATAAGGGTTGGAAATCCTGATCCCAGTGGCTAGGGTATCACTACAGAGTGCGTCGTGGCCGTCCGTAAGCAGGGGCGCAAAGCACAACCGAGCACTCTTCCCCATTATCCAAATGTATTCGGTAAACGCCGAAATCGACGTGTCCGTTTGGATTATTGGGATCGGGGTAAGATCAGCAGAAACGAAGCTTGATAGTCATGAATAAAGGCAACAATCCCAGGCGCTCACGGGGCCGGGGCAATGGTAAAAAACAATCCCGAGGCGGCGGTCATATTGACAGCCACGGCCCGGACGTCCGGGTTCGAGGTAATGCCCAGCAGGTGTATGACAAGTATCTCGTGCTGGCGCGGGACGCGGCCTCTGCCGGGGACCGGATCGCGGCGGAAAACTATTCCCAGCACGCGGAACACTATTTCCGGCTGATCTCGGCGGCGGAAGCCAATAACGAGGCCCGCCAGGAAAACCGCAACAACGGCAATAACCGCCGTCAGCGCGGCAACGGAAATGACAGAAGCAACGGCCAGGATGCGTCTTCCGAGAACGAAGAATTGGAAAACGAATTGGATGCCGAACTACAGGGCAATTCGAACGACGACTCCGACGACAATGACAACGGCGACGAGGCTGAAGTGATTTCCACCAAGCCGAAACCGTCTGCAGAACCGGACGAAGACGGAGACGACTCCGGCAATTCGGGCACCGATCAGGAAGAAGAAGCCCGGCCGCAGGCCTAAGTCATCGGCTCAACCGGCGAGAACAATCTAATCATTGACGGACAGGGTCCCGGCGCTCAGCACCCGGGCATAAATACCCATGTCCATATGGCCATACCGGTCCATCAAATCCTTCGGAATATTCAGATCTCGCTTGCCTGTCTCTAAATTGACGTTGGTCGCGGCGCAACGCTGCGTGCGCTTCACCACCTCCAAAGTCACATCGCCGATGTTGAGCTCTTGGCCGACCCAGTCCAATTCCTCCCAGGCCGCCAACCCGTCAAAGTAAACATTGGCGCGGAACCGGAGCGGATCGATTTGAATGCCCAGTTCTTCTTCCAGCGCCGCCACCGACGTAAGATTGATTAGCGACACGACCTTATCCGGCAGATCGGAAAACATATGTCCCGCCGCCTCGCTCAGCCGGGGCTTCTGGTCAGGCGCAAACCCCATATAGCCGGCAAAGAAGTCCTCCACCTGCACCCGGCCCGTCTCTGTCGAGAGGTCCGCGTCAACCACGCCGCCGTCATGTTCAACGGTCAATCGCGACGCGCTGTCGTCGAACCGCGTCCGCAACCGCGCCAAAGAGTCATCCCGCTGCAGCATCAGGAAATTGGTTTTCGCCAGGTATTGTGGCTCAGCCGGGTCAAAAGGCGCGTGAGCCAGGGCAAGGGCAAACCGGCGGTCACCGGGAAAGCCTTCGCCACGAGTCAATTCCGTACTCTCCAGCGCCTCCGGGGACAGGCCCTTGACCGGATAGCGGTAGAGTTGCCGGATGGTGATCATGCCATTTCCTTCTTGAATAGGATTCGCTCAATACATTTATAATGCTCTGTATCTTGCGGCCAACCGGATTTCTTCCATATATCTTGTAGATACTCATCCGGAGAGGTTGATTGTCGCTGGAATCGCCGGGGCATGATACCTTGTCACTAGAAAGGTTGATGAGAATGGACTTTGATAAATTTACCGAGCGGTCCCGGGGTTTCTTTCAGTCGGCCCAAGCATTGGCGACACGGTTGGATCACCAGCAGCTCACCCCGACCCACCTTCTGAAGGTCCTGATCGAGGACAAGGAAGGGCTGGGCTCCTCCCTGATTGAAGCCGCCGGCGGCCACGTCGCCGATATTTTCCAAAAGGTCCAGGAGGCCCTGAACCGATTACCGGCCGTGCAAGGCACCGGCGCTAGTCAGGTCTATCTGGCGAAGGACACGTCGAAGGTGATGGTCCAGGCCGAAGAACTGGCGGAAAAGGCCGGGGACTCTTACGTGACCGCGGAATATCTGTTGCTGGCGCTTTTATTGGTGCAAGGCACCGAGGCGCATAAGATTTTGACTGATGCGGGCCTGTCCGCGCAGGACCTCAACAATGCCATCCAGGATGTGCGTAAGGGCCGGGCCGCCCATTCCGCCACCGCCGAGGACGGCTATGACGCGTTGAAAAAATATGCCCGCGATCTGACGGCGGATGCGCGGGAAGGCAAACTGGACCCGGTCATCGGCCGCGACGAGGAAATTCGGCGCACCATCCAAGTACTGGCGCGGCGCACCAAGAACAACCCGGTGCTGATCGGCGAGCCGGGCGTCGGCAAAACCGCCATTATCGAAGGCCTTGCACAGCGCATCGTCAACGGCGATGTGCCGGAGGCTTTGGCCCGCAAGCGGCTGATGTCGTTGGATCTGGGGTCCCTGGTCGCAGGGGCGAAATTCCGCGGTGAGTTCGAAGAACGGCTGAAGGCCGTCTTGAGCGAGATCACCGAGTCCCACGGCGAAATTATTCTGTTCATTGATGAATTGCATACGTTGGTCGGCGCCGGCGCGGCCGAGGGCGCCATGGACGCGTCCAACCTGTTGAAGCCGGCCCTGGCGCGGGGCGAGCTGCACTGTGTGGGTGCGACCACCTTGGATGAATACCGCAAACATATCGAAAAGGACGCGGCGCTGGCCCGGCGGTTCCAGCCGGCCTTTGTCTCCGAGCCCACGGTGGAAGACACGATCTCCATCCTGCGGGGCATTAAAGAGAAATACGATTTGCACCACGGCGTGCGGATCACCGACAGCGCCCTGGTGGCCGCGGCAACGCTGTCCAACCGCTACATCACCGACCGGTTCCTGCCCGATAAAGCCATCGACCTGGTGGATGAAGCGGCCAGCCGGCTGCGCATGGAGGTGGATTCCAAACCGGAAGAAATTGATGAACTCGACCGGCGCGTGATTCAGCTCAAGATCGAGCGGGAGGCCTTGAAGAAGGAAACCGACCAGGGCTCCAAGGACCGTCTGGAGAAACTGGACAAGGAATTGGAAGACCTGGAAGGCAAGGTTGACGTTCTGATGGAACAGTGGACCAGCGAAAAGGACGAGATCGCTGAGACCCAGAAACTGAAGGAACAATTGGAC
>JAYQGD010000364.1:0-3580 GCA_038140415.1 Rhodospirillaceae bacterium | reverse complement strand
GCTTGCATTGGTTTCACCCTGCCAGTAAGTTAATTACAGTCTGATTTCGTGAATTATTAGGATTTCCCAATGGCTGGCGGGAAAAGAATCCTTCTCATCATTTCCGGTGGAATTGCCGCGTACAAAAGCCGGGAGCTGATCCGGCTGCTGAAGGGCGCGGGCCACGGCGTGCGATGTATCCTGACCCGGGGCGGGGCGCAGTTCGTCACGCCGCTGTCTCTGGGTGCGCTCAGCGAAGACAAAGTCTATCAGGACATCTTTTCCCTCACCGATGAACATGAAATGGGCCATATCCAGCTTTCCCGCGATGCGGACGTGCTGGTTGTTGCCCCCGCCACCGCCGATATTCTCGCCAAGATGCGCGCCGGCATCGCCGACGATCTGGCCACCACGGTCCTTCTCGCCACCGATAAACCGGTTCTCGCCGCGCCGGCCATGAATGTCCGCATGTGGGACCACGCCGCCACGCAGGAAAATATCGAGGTTCTAAAAAGCCGGGGGGTCGCCATGATCGGTCCGGTCGAAGGGGACATGGCCTGCGGCGAATACGGCATGGGCCGGATGTCGGAACCGGCCGAGATATTTCAGGCGATCACCGATTTTTTTCTCAAACCACATAACGCCGGCGGCAAGCTGGCGGGGCGCAAGGCCCTGGTGACCGGCGGCCCCACCCACGAGGCCCTGGACCCGGCGCGCTATATCGCCAACCGGTCGTCGGGCAAGCAGGGCTACGCCATCGCCCAAGCTTTGGCTGACGCCGGGGCCGAAACCGTGCTGGTGTCCGGCCCCACCCAACTGCCGGACCCGCCGGGCGTCACCGTCCGGCGGGTCAATTCCGCGGTCGAAATGCTGGCGGCCTGCGAAGCCGAACTGCCCGCCGATATCGTGGTGTGCGCGGCGGCCGTCGCCGATTGGCGGGCGGCGGATCAGTCGGCCACCAAGATCAAGAAAAACGGCAAGGCGCCAAGCCTGGCGCTTACCGAAAATCCGGACATTCTGGCGACGCTGTCCCAGCCCGGCGATGCCCGCGCGCCGCTGATTATCGGTTTCGCCGCGGAAACCGGCAATGTGGTGGAACAGGCCGTCGCCAAACGGCAAAAGAAAGGCTGCGACTGGATCGTCGCCAATGATGTGTCGGAAGGTACGGAAACCTTCGGCGGCGCGGACAATACGGTGCACGTGATTGACGCCGATGGGGTAGAAGACTGGCCGACCATGTCCAAGGACGATGTGGGCCACCGGCTCACGGACCGGATTATCCGTCATCTCGGAGGAAGCGCCTGATGACCGGTGTGACCGTTTCCATCAAACGCTTGCCCCACGGCGCGGACCTGCCGTTGCCGGCGGCGGCGACCGCCTTGGCGGCGGGCGCGGATTTACTGGCCGCTGTCGAGGAAACCGTCGTCCTTCAACCGGGCGAAAGAACGATCATCCCGACAGGCATCGCCATCGCCCTGCCGGCGGGATACGAGGCGCAGGTGCGCCCGCGCTCCGGCCTGGCGGTTAAGAACGGGGTCACCGTGCTCAACAGCCCCGGCACCATTGATGCCGATTACCGGGGAGAGGTCGGGGCGATCATGATCAATCACGGCAGCGAAGCCTTTTCCATTGAGCGGGGGATGCGCATCGCCCAGTTGGTGGTGGCGCCGGTCACGTCCTTCGACTGGGCGGAAAGGGATGAGCTGCCGGAAACGGAACGGGGCGCCGGGGGATTCGGCTCCACCGGGGTTGAAACGAAGAAGCCGTCGGGGGGTTAAGTAGATGCTGAGGCTTTCAAAGAAAATGGTGTTCGCCATCGAGGCGGTGGTGGATATCGCCTATCACTCCAGCGGCCTGCCGGTACAAAGCCGGGAGATCACCCGGCGTCAGGGCATCCCCCAGCGCTATCTGGAGCAGGCCCTACAGCAATTGGTCCGTTCCGGCATTCTCACCGGCACCCGCGGCCCCAGGGGCGGTTATAATCTGGCGCGGGAACGCCGCCGGATCAGCGTCGGCGATATTGTGCGTATCGTCCGCACCATGGAGACGGCGGCCGATCTGCCGTCCGATGACAACGGCTCCGAGCTTTCCGGCAAGGTGATCCGGCCCATGTGGGAAGATTTGCAGTCGGACATGATGACCAAGCTGGACGGCATCACGATTGACGACTTGTGTAACCAGGCGAACCGGCAAGGCGTTGAAAGCGAGGGCCGGCAGAATCTTGATTTCTCGATCTAACGCCCCAACTTAAATTTCTCATTCACGGTAGGAAGAACAATGACTGATACCTCACAGGGAGAATTTCGCGGCAAAATCTACGACTCGATCATCGATACGATCGGGGCGACCCCTCTGGTCCGGCTCAATAAGCTGGCGGCCGAGAAAAACTGCAAGGCGGAGATTCTTTGCAAGCTGGAATTTTTTAACCCGCTGGCCTCGGTCAAGGACCGGATCGGCTTCGCCATGATCGACGCGGCGGAGAAATCCGGCGACTTAAAGCCGGGCGGCCTGATCGTCGAACCCACCTCAGGCAACACCGGCATCGCGCTCGCCTTTGTCTGCGCGGCCAAAGGCTACAAGCTGATTCTGACCATGCCGGAAAGCATGTCCTTGGAACGCCGTAAGATGTTGTATCTGCTCGGCGCTCAAATCGAATTGACGCCGGCGGCGAAGGGCATGCCGGGCGCCATCGCCCGGGCCGAGGAAATTCTGAAAGAGAATCCCGGCGCAATGATGCCCCAGCAGTTCAGCAATCCGGCCAACCCGGAAATCCACCGCCAAACCACGGCGGAAGAGATTTGGAAGGACACCGGCGGCAAGGTCGATGCGGTGATCGGCGGCGTCGGCACCGGCGGCACACTGACCGGCGTGGCGGAGGTGTTGAAATCCCGCAATCCGGATTTCCGCGCCATCGCCGTGGAGCCCGAAGACAGCCCGGTCATTTCCGGCGGCGCGGCCGGCCCGCACAAAATTCAGGGCATCGGCGCGGGCTTCATCCCCGACAACCTCGACACCGATTTGGTGGACGAGGTCATCCAGATCGGTAACGAAACCGCCTTCGCCACGGCACGGCGGCTGGCCGCCAGCGACGCTATCCCGGTTGGTATTTCCTCCGGTGCGGCGGTGGCCGCGGCCATCGAAGTTGCCCAGCGGGACGACATGGCGGGTAAGACCATCGTCGTGATCCTGCCGTCCTTCGCCGAACGCTATCTGTCGACGGCGCTGTTCGACGGCATCGGCGAGTAGCCGGCGCGGCGGGGACAAGAGCCTATGTCCCTCTCCGACGACCAGGTCGAACGCTACGCAAGGCATATCCTGTTGCCGGAAATCGGCGGGCCGGGTCAGGCGCGCATCTCGGCGGCCAAGGTTTTGGTCGTCGGCGCGGGCGGGCTGGGCTCCCCGATCATTCTGTACCTGGCGGCAGCCGGTGTCGGAACCATCGGCATCATCGATGACGACGCGGTCGATCTCTCCAATCTCCAACGCCAGATCGCCCACACCACGGACCGGATCGGTGTGGACAAAGCCGAAAGCGCCAAGCAAGCCGCCCTGGCGGTCAATCCGGAGATCACCATCAATCTCCACAGGGAACGGCTGACGG
>JAYQGD010000363.1:0-3594 GCA_038140415.1 Rhodospirillaceae bacterium | reverse complement strand
CTTAGGGCCGCTGTGGCAAGATGAGGCAATTCCGTGAAACACGAGTTGCCGCACCCATGATCCCGCTTTTCAGATATAACCTTGCCGGCCTGCTGGCGATTGCCCTGGCCGCCTGCGTACAGACCGCGCCAGTCCCCCTGCCCCCGGTTCACGAACTCACCAAGTACGAGGACGACCATCAGCATCACGAGGACGAGTTGCTGGTCCTGGACCCGCCGGCGGAGTATCTCCGGGACCTGCCGTCGCTGGGCCTGTCGGTCATCGACGTCACCCATCTGGATGGGATCGGCTCGCATCTCTATCACCTGAAGATCGAGAACGGTGCGCACCCGTTTCATGCCCGCCATCTGCACAGTCAAAAGCACCCCAACGTCCTGGTCGACGTCCATCATCATTTTGAACAGCACCAAGCGACGCGCCAACGGCGGATCGACACCAGCTATACCAGCCCCCGCTCCGCCAATTGGGGTAAACCTGCCGCGACCTGCGGCCAAGGCATTAAAATCGGCGTTGTCGACGGCGGCGTGGATATGCGGCACGCCGCCTTCAAGGGCCGCAATCTCAACTTCAAATCCTTCCACCGGAAAGGGCAGCGGATCGGCGCGTCGGATCACGGTACTGCCGTCGCATCGATGATCGTCGGCCAGCCAAAATGGGGCGGACTGCTGCCGGGGGCTCAGCTTTTTGTGGCCAACGTGTTTCACCTGAACAACAAAGGCCAGCCTCGCGCCAGCGCCAAAGGCATCCTCCAGGCCGTGAACTGGCTGATCAAACAAGACGTCCATGTGATCAACTTCAGCATCGGCGGCTCCGACAATGTGCTAATGAAAAAAGCCGTGGAAGAGGCCCATCAGCGGGGCATCGTCCTCGTCTCCTCCGCCGGCAACAGCGGACCTTTCACCAAAAAGAAAAGCTTTCCGGCCGCCTATGAACCGGTGATCGCCGTCGCGGCCATCGACCGGACCAACCGGGTGGCGCGGTTCTCGTCGGCCGGCGACTATGTGGAATTCAGTGCGCCCGGTGTCGGCATTTGGACCGCGGTGCCGGGCGGCGGCAAACCCATGTCGGGGACGTCTTTCTCTTCGCCCCTGGTCGCCACCTACGCCGCGTCCCTGATCGAGCACAATAAACTGCAGGGATTGGACGCCGTCCGCGCCGAATTCAAAAAAATCGCCCAGTCGACGGGCGGTAAGAAATGGAACAAATTTTCCGGCTGGGGGGCCGTGTCGATCAACCGGCCCTGCTAGAGCATCCGCTGCAGGCTGCCCCGCAAATTCTCCGTCGAAATCGGTGAATACATGACCTCGTTCGCCTCGACGGTCAGGCTGTCTCTTTTGTTGCCGCTGAGCTACGCCGGCCAAACGAAGGCCACCGGGAACTTCACGCCCTTATCACCTTGCGCGAATTTCAGCGCCATATTGGCCTGCATATCAGTCGTGTAGAGCCACATGATGGCCAGGTCCGGCGGCTGTGCCCCCGCGAGTTGGGTAAACTGCTTGCCGCTTTCGACAACTTGCACCTGGTGATTTTCGCCGGCCAGGATTTTGTGAATATGGTCCAGTTCCGGCTGGCGCTTGCCCACCAGGAAAATCTTCTTCGGCGCCACGCCGGACAACAGGCTTTCTGGCTCCGGCTCGGGTTCCGGCAGTTCTTCCTCCGCCGGCGGCTCGCCAACGGTCAGTGCCTTGTAGAGCTTCACCTGGTCCTGCTTGATCCGTTCATTGATCCGGTCCACGTGGCGCAGGACGGCGATCAGTTTCGCCTGCAGCATCTCGACATTGACCGGCTTGGTCAGATAGTCGTCGGCGCCTTCGCGTAACCCCTGCACCACGTCCGAGGCATCAGCCCGCGCCGTCAGGAAAATAATCGGGCAATGTTCCGGTACCCGGCGTTCTGCGCGGATGATCTTCATCAAATCAAAGCCGCTCATTTCCGGCATGTTGAGATCGGTGATAATTACGTCAGGCTTGAAGCTGGCAAGAGTATCCAAAGCCGCCGGGCCGCTCGGACACGCGCTGACGGAATAGCCACCGCCCGCAAGATGGATTTCGAGGAAGGTCAGAATATCCTCGTCATCGTCCACCAAAAGTATCTTTGCCATCGCCATTTGGTTTTACCTAGTCGCGCCACTCGACTGACGCCGGATCATCCCCTGCCGTGAATTGAACTCCCATTGTCATACTATGTGAGGACAATCCCCCGGATTTCAAGGGCTAAAACCCGTAACACGGGCAGTCTCACGAAACTGTAACCACGGCCGAGCCTCAGGCGAGGGCCAAAATCGCTTCCAGCGCCGCCCGCATGTCGGCGGGCATTTCGGCGGATTTTCGCGTTTTTGGATCAAAACACACTTCGGTGACCGTCTCCCGCGCGCACAGATGTCCTTTCTCCGCATGACGCATATGCTGTTCATAGGTGATGCTTTTACCGCCCAATTTGCGGAACACGCCTTCGATCACCAGCAAATCACCCGTTTTTACTTCCTGAATGAATTCGGTGGTGATGGTCCCGATCACCACAACGACGCCCAGGCGTTCGAACATGGCGTGGTCGATACCCGCCTTGGCCCAGATATGCCAGTTGGCCTCGTCGAAGAAGTGGCCGTAGTAGCGGGTGTTCATGTGCCCGAAGTGATCACAATGTTCCGGGAACACCACGCCCCGGTTGGTTTCCATCCAGTCCGTCATTCTCGTTCCATCCGTTCAAACCAGGAATGAGTACGTTTCTAGACCAGGGACGGCGCTGCGGCAATTCGTTCTCCCTTATCGAGACGATTGAGCCTGTCCGTGGGACCGGATAGTCTACGTTTTGAAATTTACCGGGAGGCTCGGATGTCCATCAACCGCATTGAATCCATCACCTACGGCGTCGAGGACCTGGCGACCTGCGTCCGCTTTATGGACGACTGGGGCCTGGAGCAGACCGCCAAGACCGAGACCTCCGCCGATTACCGGACTATGGAGAACCAGAGCATTCTCCTGCGGGACAAAAATGATCCCGATCTGCCGGAAACCCACGTAAAGGTCTCCACCGGCCGCGAGGTGATTTGGGGCGTGGACTCGAAAAAATCCTTGGACGCCATCGCCGCCGAGCTCAGCCGCGACCGGGAGGTCACCGAAGACGCCGACGGCACGCTGCACACCCGCGACGACCGGAACTTCGCCATCGGCTTCACAGTCTCGGCCCGCCAAACCGCCGAGGTGGAAAAGCATGACCTCAATTTCCACGAGGACATCCACCGCGTGAACAAAGCCTATTTCCGGGAAGGCGGCGCGACCCCCATCCGCATCGGCCATGTGGTCTACGGCGTCGAGGCGGAGGACAATATGGCGGCGGCCGAATTTTATCTGGAGCGGCTGAACTTCCGGCTGAGCGACCGGTCGACAACAACGGGCACCTTTATGCGCAGCGACGGATCGGACTTTCACCATTCCATCTTTCTGATCCATCGGGGCGATGAGCGCCGGTTCGACCACGTCGCCTACGAGGTCAGTGGCTTTGACGAGCTGATGGCCGGCGGCGCCAGCATGCTGAACAAGGGCTGGGAAACCCAGTCCGGTCCCGGCCGGCATTCTCTGGGTTCCAATATTTTCT
>JAYQGD010000362.1:0-3608 GCA_038140415.1 Rhodospirillaceae bacterium | reverse complement strand
TCGGTGTTAACGTTGGCGATATTGTTGGAAATCGTCTGAATCGACGTCTTGCTGGTCTGCAAGCCGCTGATCGCATTTTGAAGTGTGATTTCCAGAGACAAGGGCTTATTCCCTTCCTAAAACGGGGTCTCGTTAAATATCCTGGCTCACACCAACCGAAACCGGCTGGCTGTAAGCTTGGCGAACAGGCTGATCGACCGAGCCTGAATTGCCGTAAGTGCTTCGGGAGCCGTGATATTCTTTGGCTGCTTCCTGGATGACGGAGAAGACCCGTTTGGTCGCTTCCATGCGGGCCATAAGCCGGAATTGGTTCTCCTCGGCCAGTGCATGGAAGGTCTCCAGACCTTCCTTAAGACGGCGGCGCTGTTCAGGGTCAACTTCCTTTAAGACGCTCTCATCATCGAGGATTTTGATCTGCTGTTCGTAAACCTGGCTGAGGTTTTGTTTTTCCTTCAACAGTTCGCGCAACCCCTCGGAGCGGCCCGGCTGTTCAAGAATGGCATTCTCTTCCTGGATCAGTTTGCTGAGGCGTCCGATGATGCCCACGAGTTTGGAGATTTTCTCGTCACTGGTCATTGCCGGGGTCATTGCTACACCTCCTGTAATTTCAAGATTTCACGGTGAATGGAATCGGCGAGGCCGATGCCGCCCGCCCGAGCCATGGCCTTGCCCATTTCATCAACCATCAGGCCCTGCCACATCTTTTCCGCGTGGCCGCCGCCGAACGGCGCCTCCGGGCTGATGTTCGCAAACATGGGCTGGAGCATCTGCCCGAGGAAAAACGCTTCAAAGTCTTCGGCGGTTTTCCGGATCTGTTCGTTGTTCATGTGCTTGCCGAACTGCGGGGCCGCCTTGCCGCCCTGCAGGGCCATGGCGCCTTGAGCGATGATGTCGACGTTGTCCATTAGAGCACCACGATTTCAGCCTGCAGAGCGCCAGCGGCTTTAATGGCCTGAAGGATGGTGATCAGGTCCCGCGGACCGATGCCGAGTACATTCAAACCGTTGACCAGTTCCTGCAGCGTGACACCGGTCTGGACGACCGAGAATTTCTTGTCCGCGCCTTCATCAATTTGAACATCTGACCGGCCGACCGTTTGTGTGGTGCCGGCCTGGGCAAAGGGGCCCGGCTGCGACACCTGCGGCGTCTCGGTAATTCTGATTGTCAGCGAACCTTGCGCGATAGCGACAGTGCTGATCCGCACGTTCTCGCCCATTACGATAGTGCCCGATTGTTCGTCGATCACGATCTTGGCCAATTGGTCCGGCTCGATCCGGAGCTGTTCGATATCGGTCAGAAGGCCGACCACGTTGTCTTCATACCCGCGCGGCACCCGAAGCTCGACCGTTGCGGGGTCGCTGGGCCGGGCTGCTGTCGTGCCCAGGAAGGCATTGATGGCCTGCGCCATGCGGCGCGCCGTGGTGAAATCAGGATTGCGGAGCGACACCCGGACCCGTTTCAGAGAAGCGAGCTCGAAGCCGATTTCCCGCTCGACGATACCGCCGTTGGCGATCCGGCCGCTGGTCGGCACGCCCTTAGTGATAGTTTCGTTCTCACCCTGGGCCTGGAAACCGCCGACCGCGATTTGTCCTTGTGCGACCGCGTAGACTTCGCCGTCGGCGCCGAGCAGCGGCGTCACGAGAAGAGTGCCGCCCAGCAGGCTGCTGGAATTGCCGAGTGCGCTGATGGTGACATCGATCCGGGTGCCCTGGCGGGTAAAGCCGGGCAGGGAAGCGGTGACCATCACGGCAGCGACGTTTGAAGAGTCCAAACCCTCTTCGGTCGGTTTCACCCCGAGCCGTTCGAGCATGGCGAGCAGGCTCTGCTTGGTGAAGTGACCGTCATCCAGGGTGTCGCCCGTGTTGTTCAGGCCGACAACGAGGCCGTACCCGACCAGCATATTGTCGCGAACACCTTCGAAGCTGGCGACGTCTTTGATGCGCGAGGACGCGTCGGCCGGCGTAAGAAGAGCGCTTGTGAGGAAAAAACCGGCGGCGAAAGCCGCGGAGCATATTGACCGGCTCATTGGCCGCCAAATCTTTTTCACGATCCCGTTCTTTTTGCTCATTTTGTCTTCCACCATATTGACTTCATTCATGGTTTTTCAGCGGTTCTCCGCCGGTTTGCGTATATATATGCGATAATTGTGCCAATTATTTTCGGCAGATAACCTATTGAAGTTAAACAATTAAAGTGGGCGTCTGACCGGCCGGCGTCTTTAGATCGGCGTATTTGATCTGGTTCAGGGGAAAGAATTGCCGGGCCAAAACGCCGGCTCGCTCAATTCAGCCTGACCCGTTAGCCCTTCAGATCCGCCGCCGTCTTGGTCATTTCGTCGGCTGTTTTGAATACCGTCGCGGCCGAGTTGTAGGCCTGCTGCGCCATAATCATATTGGTGAATTCGCTGCCGAGATTGACGTTCGACAGCTCGTGGGCGAACGGGATGTAAGTGGCAAATCCGTCCAGATCCGCTTGCCGGAACGTCGCCGTTCCAGAATTAACAGATTCGGCAAAAACATTCCCGAGCCGTTCTTCCAGGGCGTCCGGATTGGCGAAAGTGGCAAGCGGCAGCTTATACAATGGCCGGGTTACACCGTTTGTAAATCGGCCGTTGATAAACCCTTCCTGGTCGAAGCTGAAGGATTCCAAATCACCGGGTCCCCGGCCGTTTTTCTGGAAGTCGAAGTAGAAAAAGCTGGTGCCGGTGGACACAGCGTCGGACAGGTCCAGCGTGACGTTACTGGTGTCGCCATCGGACCAGGTGATCGCAAAAGTATGTGATGTACCGTCCGCCAGCGACCCGTCGCCGTTGAAGGTAAAACTCTCGGCCGTACTTGTCAGAGTGCCGTTCGTGGGGACCGGAGTCAGGGTCCATTCCTGGGCGTTTGCCGTCTTAGTCCATTGAAAATCAATGGAATTCAGGTCGCCATTAGCGTCATATACGCTGGCGACGGCCGATTCAACCTGGCCCGTCGTGGCATCCGCCGGCAGCGCCACGGCGAGTTCCGCGGTCGTGGTTGCAGATGAATCAGAGACGAAGGCGAAGCGGTCAACCCTGAGAGACACCAGGCTGCTGCTGGTGTTTACGGCGCCGGTCTCATCGGCCTCCCAGCCTTGCAGAAAATGCCCGCTTTTATCGACCAGATAGGCCTGATCCGCGGTGAAACTAAAGTCGCTGCCGCTCAGGTCAATTGAACCATCGGCGCGGAAACTCCCGGTTAGCGAGGAGGTGCCGTTTTTCTCCAGGTTAAAGGCGCCGTCGCGACCGTAAAGCGTTTCGCCGTTACCGTCTACGTCCGTATTAAACACGAACATGCCCTGACCGTTAATGGCCACATCGTTGGAATTGGTGGTCGAGATGATATTACCCTGCTGGGCGACCTTGGTGTGCCGAACGGCCTTAACGCCGCCCACATCGGAATTATTGTCGAAGGTACTCGCCAGCACGGTTTCGAACCGCGTATCGGTACCCTTGTAACCGCCCGTATTCAGGTTGGTGATGTTCTGCGAAATCGTGGAAAAGGCGGACGATTGTGTCAGCATTCCCATCGAAGGCGCGTTCAAAAATCCATACATCGGCATGGCATTCGGTCTCCCACCAGATCGGA
>JAYQGD010000361.1:0-3623 GCA_038140415.1 Rhodospirillaceae bacterium | reverse complement strand
TGGGACACCTGCCTGCGCAAGCGCAATGGAAACGGTGAAGGCGCCGGCTAACCACGCCGCGTGACCTAATTATGTCGCTTTCTCAACTCTCCGCCATCGACGCCGCCCGGCAAATCCGGGATGGAGAAATCACGTCCGCCGAATTGGTCGACGCGTGCCTGGAGACGATCACTGCCAAAGACGGCGAAATCGAAGCCTGGGCCCATCTCGAGCCCGACTTCGCCCGCGAGCAAGCGGCGGCCCTGGACGCCTACCGCGCCGCCGGCAATACCCTGGGCCCCCTTCACGGCGTACCTGTGGGCATCAAGGACATTATCGATACGCAGGCTCTGCCGACGGAGAACGGCACGGTCATTGATGATGGGCGGCGGCCTTGGAACGACAGCCATGTGGTGAGCCAGTTGCGCAAGGCCGGGGCCCTGATCATGGGCAAGACGGTGACCACCGAACTGGCCGTCTACACACCCGGGAAAACCAAAAACCCGCATAATCCGGCCCATACGCCGGGCGGCTCGTCCAGCGGTTCGGCCGCCGCCGTCGCGGCAAACATGATTCCCCTGGCCATCGGGACGCAAACCAACGGTTCCGTCATCCGCCCGGCCTCCTTTTGCGGGATCGTCGGGTTTAAGCCGACACGCGGGCTGATTTCCAGGGCCGGCGTCCTCAAACAGTCCGAGATTCTCGACCATGTGGGAGTCTTCGCCCGAAACGTCTCCGATGCGGCGCTCCTGGCTGACGCCCTGGCGGGCTATGACGATGCCGACCCGGCGACCCGGCCGGCACCGTCGCCCGATATCTGCGGCCTCTCCCTGACCGAGCCGCCGGTGCCGCCCAAGCTGGCCTTTGTCAAAACCCCGGCCTGGGAGCGGGCCGACGGGGATATCGAGGCCGCCTTCGGCGAACTGAACGCGGTCCTGGGCGATGCGGTCGAGGAAATCTCCCTGGGCCAGGGCTTCGATGAAGTTCTGGAACAGCATGCCGTGATCCTGCACGCCGATCTGGCGCGCAACTTTGCGCGCTACCGCGCCAACGAAGACAAGTTAAGCGAGCGCCTGCGCGCCCTCATCGCCAAGGGCGACGAGGTCCGGGCCGTCGACTACAACCGGGCCGTCGACCATATCGCCCTGCTCAATGCCGCCTTGGATGACGTGTTCAACGACGTAGACGCCATCCTGACACCGGCCGCTGCGGGCGAAGCGCCCGCCGACCTGACCCAAACGGGCGATCCGGCTTTCTCCACTTTGTGGACCTATCTCGGCGTGCCGGCGGTCACCCTGCCCCTACTGGAAGGCTCGAACGGTCTGCCGATCGGTGTGCAGCTGGTCAGCCGCCGGGGGGACGACGCACGGCTCATGCGGACGGCGAATTGGCTGGCGCAGACCTTGTCCGAATAACAGACTAGGCGCAGGATAGACGTCCACCGGCCGTTAACCGCTATCGCTTGCTTTAGGTGAGGATCATCACATGCCCCAAGCTCAAGGAATTCGTGAAGTCGCCTATGCGGACTGCAAAGGCGGCGGCCAGATCGAAGTCACCGACGGCATCGCCTATGTGGGCCACACGCTGGGCCGGGAAGCGACCACGATTATCGATGTGAAGGATCCGAAGAACCCCAAAATCCTGAAGCAGATGGAGTGCGCCCATAACAATGTGCACGCCCACAAGGTGCGGGTCGCCAACGGCTTGATGCTGACCAATTACGAAAGCATCGGCTATATGGGCGAGCCGGAGGCCGGCTTTCGCGGTGGTCTCAATATTTTCGACATTTCCGATCCGGCCGAACCCAAGCATGTCCACTTCTGGGAGACCGGCGGCCAGGGCGTGCACCGGTTCACCTTCGACGGTCGCTATGCCTATCTCTCCGCTTCGGACACCGGTTATATCGGCCATATCGTCATAATTTTGGACCTTGATGATCCAGCCAAGCCGCTAGAAGTCGGCCGCTGGTGGTGGCCCGGCCAGTGGGAGGCCGGCGGCGAGAAGCCGGACATTCCGCCGGCCCATCTCCGCTGTCATCACCCGATCCGCCGGGACGACCGGCTGTATGTGGGCTATTGGCATGCGGGCTGGGCGATCCTGGATATTTCCGACATGAGCAAACCGACCTGCGTTTCGAGGCAGGAGTGGAAGCCGCCTTACGCCCACCCGGCGCACACCACGCTGCCCATCCCGTTCAAGCTGAAGGGCATGGATATCATGCTCATGGCGGATGAGGACGTGGCCAAGAAAGAACCGGCGGGCCCGGCCTTTATGTGGGTCTATGACATTTCCGACGAGGTGAACCCTCGGGTCATCGGCAGCTTTCAGCTCGACCATCTGGACAGCGGCATCCCCGCCCCTGTCATGACCGGCTGCCACCAGCCCGTGGAGATCGTACGCGGCACGGAAATCCCGGTGGCCTGGTTCGCCAACGGCCTTCGGATTGTGGATATCGCCAATCCCCACGCCCCCAAAGAGACCGCATACTATGTGCCCGATCCGCCGGAAGGCGCAGAGCGGCCGCTGGCCAACGACGTCTATCAGGATGATGACGGGATCATCTATCTGATCGACCGGGACCGGGGGCTGCATATCCTGGAAAGGACGTAAGTGAGTATGAGATTTTGCGCGTCAGTCATTGCGTTTGTTCTGGGTTTGGCGGTTTGGGCCGGACCGGCCGCCGCCGACTATTATGACGACGCGGTTAAGGCGGCCAAGGCTAAGGACTACGCCACCGGCCATCAAGCTCTATTCCGACGCGCTGGACAAAAACGCGCTGGAAGGCCGCCGGCTGTATGCCGTGCTGACCAACCGCGGCCAGGCCTATTTGAAGGCCGGCAAACAGGCCGACGCCCTCGCCGACTTTACCCGCGTGTTTGAGTTGCCCAACATCCCCGATACGGCCCGGTTCGGCGCACTCCTCAACCGGGGCGGCGCGCACAGCAGTTTCAACGACCACAAGAAGGCGCTCGCCGATTACAATCTGCTGATCAAGACCTGGCCCGACAATGCGGTCGGCTATTATAACCGGGGCAATGCCAATGCCCGGGCCAAGCGCGCCAAGCAGGCGATTGAGGATTACTCGCGGGTGCTGGATCTGGAACCGGGCTTTGTCAGCGCGCTGATCAACCGGGGCGTGGTGTACAAGGGCCTCAAGCAGTATGACCAAGCCCTGGCCGATTTCCACACAGCCGCCAAGCTGAAGGGCAAGGACGCGTCCATCTATGTGAACCGGGGGATCGTCTATCTGCATATGCGGCGCTACGCGCTGGCGGTGGCGGAGTTTGATCACGCCATCCGGCTGCGGCCGAAAAGCGCCTTTGCCCACGCCAACCGGGCGGTGGCGCACCTGTTCCTGGGCTCCCAGGCCAATTTCGATGCAGACGTGGCCACGGCCAAGGCCCTCGGCGCCGGCGATAAAACGGTCAAAGACCTGAAGGCCTACGCCGTCTATTACGACAAAAAGAAAAAGCGGGAAGATAATCAGTAGCGGGAACCCGATCCGGGAGCGCCTTCGCTTCTTGACATCAAGCCCGCCGGAATCTTATATGCGCGCCTTACCTGACGCGGCACACGATGCCGGCGGGAGGGGCGCGTAGCTCAGCGGGAGAGCACTGCCTTCACACGGCAGGGGTCACAGGTTC
>JAYQGD010000360.1:0-3624 GCA_038140415.1 Rhodospirillaceae bacterium | reverse complement strand
GGTGGCCACATTGGCCTCCACCATCACGGCGTAAATGATCAGGACCAAGGACGGCGGAATGAGAATGCCCAGTGTACCGCCCGCTGCTAATGCGCCGGTGGCGAGGGAGCCGGAATAGTTAAACCGGCGGAGCTCGGGCAGGGCGACCTGGCCCATGGTCGCCGCGGTGGCGAGGGATGATCCGGTAATTGCGCCGAAACCGGCACAACCACCGACGGCGGCCATGGCGACACCACCCCGGTAATGGCCAAGCCAAACATTGGCGGCATTAAACAGCGCCTGACTAAGACCGGCCTTGGCCGCGAATTGTCCCATCAGGATGAACAGTGGCACCACCGACAGGGCGTCAGACGTAAATCGCCAATAAGTTTCGGTTTTCAGATAGCTTAGGAGTGCTATTTCGCCGGCAATCAGGTAGTACCCGACCATTCCCACGGAGAGCATGGCCACACCGATGGGAATGCGGACCGCCAACAGGCCCAGTAGAACGACAAAGCCCCAAATGCCGATTTCAAATTCACTCATCCGACCGGCCCCGACGGATCATTGAAATAGCGGCCGGTCTTATATTCGGCGATGCTGCGCCCCAGGGTGTAGGCGATGACGACAACGAGAAGAGCCATCAATACAATTGAGATGGGGAAGGTCGTCCACCTGGGGAAGCCGATTGTCATGGAAACTTCGTGGGCGTTATACATATCCCAGGCGCCGAAATACATGCGCCAGGTCAGCATGAAGCCGACACCCAGATAGATCAGCGAGGCGCAGATGTCCGCAAAAGTTTTTGCGCGGACCGGCGCCTTCTCCATGAAGAAGTCAACCAGCACATTGCCGCGCATCAATTGGCAGTAGGGAAGGCAGGCAAATACGGCGAGCCCGGTGCCGATGGCGACCAGTTCAAAATCGCCGGGGACCGGTGCGTCCATAAATTTTCGGCCGAACACGCTGACCGTGGTCAGCAACGCGACACAGGTCAATACGATCCCACCGAAAACAGCTGAAATCCAGCAGATGCGGAAGAGAACCCGGCCCACGGGGTCCGTGGGCCGGGAGCTATTTTCGAAGCCTTCACTCATATTGTTACTCGCCGTCAGACGGCAAGGAACATTACTTCTTCGAGTACTTTTCGATCAAAGCGCGGGCGTCGGATACGAGAGCCGGACCATCCACGCCAATTTTCTTCATTTCCGCATACCAGCGATCGAAGACGGGTTGTGCGGCTTTCTTCATGCGATCCGCCTCGGCCAACGAGATCGTATGGAACTTGTTCTTCTTTTTCGAGGCGACGACCTTCTTGCCAGGCACTTCGATCTGAGCCCATGTCTCGCCAGCCCATTTCGCGACGTTGCGTCCGGAGTTGGCATCAAGGACCCGTTTCAGGTCGGCGGGGAGGCTTTGATACTTCTTCTTGTTCATCAGAAGCGTAAAGATGTTGGTTCCGAGACGAGGTTGATCGCCGGCCAGTTCAGAGAAGTGGCTGACCAGGTCCTGGGTCTTCACAGCCGGAGCGATTTCATACGGCAAGGTTACGCCGTCGATAACGCCTTTGGAGAGGGCTTGGGGAATACGCGGCAGAGGCATGCCGACGCCGGTGGCGCCAAAGGCTTCCAGCATCCAGACACCGCCACGGGACGCGGCACGAATTTTCATGCCTTTGAGGTCTTCAAGCTTCAGAACCGGCTTTTTGGTCTGGAACAGGAAACCCGCATGCACGTGCAGCAGGAGCGGATGATAGTCTTTCAGGTCAGGGCCCAGGTGTTTGTCCTGGAAGTCCTGGAGCGCCAAGGTGGTGGAAAGAGGATCCTTGTGAACGAAGGGCAGTTCGAACGGCTCGACTCGCGGCATGCGGCCGGGGGTGAAGCCGGGTAGTCCCCAGATGATATCAACGACCCCATCTTTGGCCTGATCCAATAATTGTGTCGGCTTGCCGCCCAATTGCATGGTCCAGAACAGCTGGATTTTCAGCTTACCGCCGGACTCTTTGGCAATTTTAGCCGCCCAAGGCTTATAGAACTTGGACGGATTGGCGACCGGCGGAACGAAAGTATGCCATTTCAGGGTCACCGACTGAGATTGCGCAGGCGAGCTGGATAGGGACATAGCTGCCAGCAGCGCACCGGACAGAGTTATTACGGAAAATTTCTTGAGCATGGAATCCTCCCATTAGAAACCGGATTTTCCTGCGGCACGGCGCCGCCGGACAAATCTTCGTAAATCGAAAAGCGAATAGTTAATAATTTCGTTCCCGAAGAGCGCATCTTTATAGCCGATTATGGCGAAATTGCGAGCCACAATCTTGAGTTCCTGAGTAGTGTGCTCGGGTTTTCCATTCTGGACATGTAAAATGCCGGGCGATAAATTTGCGCCTGTAATTTCATGGAAATATTTTGCGATATTCGCCAAGCCAGGGAGGTCAATCATGGCTTATACACTCAACGAAATGGCGGACGAGGTCCGCGCCCTTCTCAGCAAGTCCGATCCGGCCGATTGCCAGGACGATCTCTGCGCCGTGGTGAACAAGGCCTTGGTGGATGACGAGTTTGTCGCCACACACTTGGATGGACGGGAGTCCGGTCAGAACCCGCGGGAGATTCTCTATGAAGACCCTGACCTGGGATTTTGTATCTGCGGCCACATCTATGGCGACGAAGCCATCGGCAAGCCTCACGACCATGGTCCAAGCTGGGCGCTTTACGGTCAGGCCGAAGGCTCAACGGAAATGACCGATTGGAAAATCGTTAAGCCAGCCAATGGCGATGACGCCGCGGAGGTGGTGCCGGATAAGACCTATACGATGAACCGGGGCGATGCCCATTTCTATGGCGTCGGTCACGTTCATTCCCCGGCGCGGGTGAAGCCGACCAAGTTGGTCCGCCTCGAAGGTGAAAACCTGGACAATATCAAGCGGACCAAGATCAAGGCCGCCGACTAAGTTTTTTGATATATGCCGGTCGCGCCTTTATCGGCGCGCCTGCGCATGTCTCCTTGGTGCTTCCGCCTGCTTCTCGGCTTCCATTGCCTCGGCGATAGCCGCGTCTGGAGATTCTGCCTCGACGTCGGAGAGAAAATTATAGCCCTTGTTCTCCAGATTCATGTGGCGCCACTCATTGCTTTTGATGGCGGGGTACAACCAGAGCCAGAGCCAAACAGCTAAGAGAACAACAGTGACAATGATGCTGCGGCCTGACTCGGCGTCAGACAAGAGCGCTGCGACCGCATTGAAGACAAGCGCGATAACGAACCAGATGCCGGCCCACATCCAGAGCTTTTTGACCATCATCCATATGATGCCGAAGAACAGCGCGGGCCATGAGAAACCGATTTTTACGGCTTCCTCGCCAAACTCAGGGTGCTGATAAACCAAAAAGTGCCGCATACCCGTCCTTATGTTCGCCCCCGCGCCTTACTCTTATAGCCAAGAACAGAGGGTGCGGGCTACTAGGGTAAGGCCTAGTAGAGCAAAAGACCGGCGACACGTGATGCTTAAGCGACGTTATTCATAACCTTGGTGGCGAACAATTCGAGGGAGCGCTGGGACTGGGTTTCGGTCATATTGCCGTAGGCCACGGAGAACATCATGTAGTTGACGCCGAGACGCTCTGCATCCTCCTGCAAAATTTCCAG
>JAYQGD010000359.1:0-3629 GCA_038140415.1 Rhodospirillaceae bacterium | reverse complement strand
CCGCGAAGGCGGCCGCACCGTCGGCGCCGGCGTCGTCGCAAGCATCGTCGAGTAAGGCGCTGCCCGAACATTTTAATTAGGAGAATTTGCATCCACATCGACGTGGGCTAAATCACGGATAAAGGGGTATAGCTCAGTTGGTAGAGCGGCGGTCTCCAAAACCGCAGGTCCCGGGTTCGAGCCCTGGTGCCCCTGCCATCCGTCAAAGACCGCCAGTTGATTGGAAATGTAAGTTCAGAGGTAAACACATTTATGGCTAAAACCAATCCCATGGAATTTATGAAGCAGGTTCGCCAGGAGACCTCGAAGGTCACCTGGCCGAGCCGGCGTGAAACCATGATTTCCACGGGGATGGTGTTTGTCATGACGATCCTGGCGGCAATCTTTTTCTTCCTGGTGGATCAGGTTCTGTCGACAGGTGTGAAGTTCATTTTCGGGTTGGGAGCCTAAGCCATGGCGGCGCGCTGGTACGTCATTCACGTCTATTCGGGCTTTGAGAAGAAGGTCGCCGAATCCATTGAGGAGCAGGCGCGCCAGTCTCATTTGTCCGAACAGATCGAGGAAGTTCTGGTGCCGACCGAAGAGGTCGTGGAAATGCGCCGGGGCGCCAAGGTCAATGCGGAACGGAAATTCTTCCCCGGTTATGTGCTGGTGAAGATGGATATGACTGACGAAGCGTGGCATCTGGTCAAGGATACGCCGAAAGTGGCCGGTTTCCTGGGCTCCCGCGGCCGGCCGCAGCCGATCACGGAAAAAGAGGCCATGCATATCCTCAATCAGGTTGAGGAAGGCGTTGACCGGCCGAAGCCGTCGATCACGTTCGAGGTCGGCGAGACGGTGCGGGTCTGCGACGGACCGTTCACCTCGTTCAACGGCTTGGTCGAGGATGTGGACGAAGAAAAAGCCCGGCTTAAGGTGGCGGTGTCGATTTTCGGCCGCTCCACGCCGGTGGAATTGGAATACTCTCAGGTCGAGAAGTCCTGAGATCACGACATCGGCCGGGAATTGTCCCTGCCGTTCATAGTGTGGGAGGCCAGCCATAGCCGCACCACGCGCCCAGTAGCTCTTATGAGTAACTCTAACTGAGGAAAGACGATGGCGAAAAAAATTGACGGATATATCAAGCTCCAAATTCCGGCGGGGCAGGCGAATCCCTCGCCGCCGGTGGGTCCTGCTTTGGGCCAGGCGGGGCTGAACATTATGGAATTCTGCAAGGCGTTCAATGCGGGCACCCAGAACATGGATCAAGGCATTCCGGTTCCGGTGGTGATCACCGTCTTTGCGGACAAAAGCTTCACTTACGAGACCAAGTCCCCGCCGGCCAGCTACTTCATCAAAAAGGCGGCCCGCGTGAACAAGGGCTCGGGGCATGCCGGTACGGAGACGATCGGCTCCATCACCCTCGACCAGATCAAAGAGATCGTCGAGAAGAAAAAAGATGACCTGAACGCTCACGACGTCGATCAGGCGTGCAAGATTATCGCCGGGACCGCGCGGTCCATGGGCATCTCCGTGGAGGGTATGTAGGTATGGCTTCCCGAGGAAAACGTTTGAACGCGGCTTACGAGTCTTTTGACAAGATGACTGAGCACTCCATCGCCGATGCTGTGAAGCTGGTGCTGGACAACAAAAAGACCAAGTTCGATGAAACCGTCGAGATCGCCATGAACCTGGGCGTCGACCCCCGGCATGCGGACCAGATGGTCCGGGGCGTGGTGTCGCTGCCGAACGGCACCGGCAAGGCAGTCCGGGTCGCGGTGTTCGCCAAGGACGCCAAGGCGGATGAGGCGAGGGAAGCGGGCGCTGATCTGGTCGGCGCTGATGACTTGGCCGAGAAAATCCAAGGCGGCGAAATGAATTTTGACCGCTGCATCGCCACCCCGGACATGATGGCCGTTGTCGGCCGGCTGGGTAAGGTTCTGGGGCCGAAGGGCCTCATGCCGAACCCGAAGCTCGGCACGGTGACCCCGAATGTGGCCGAGGCCGTGAAGGCGACCAAGGGCGGCGAGATCGAATTCCGCGTCGAAAAGGCGGGCATCATTCATGCCGGTGTCGGCAAATCCAGCTTCAGCGCAGAGGCGCTGGAACAGAACGTGCAAGCGTTCGTGGATGCCATCATCCGGGCGAAGCCCAGCGGCGCGAAAGGAATATACGTTAAGCGCGTGACACTCAGCTCCACCATGGGGCCGGGCGTGCGGCTGGACGTGGCGAACCTCTCCTCCTAACGGAGCGGGTTCATCAAGGAATAGTCCGGGCGGTTCGCCGGCCGGACTTAGGGAAGGGGACGAAAGTCTGTTTTCCCGACCTGTCCGAGACTGTAGGCGCTCTCTTTATATCTAGGGGAGCTTAAAGACCAAGTTGGTCACCTGCACAGACAGAGGTTGAACCGTTTCAGGAAGGCCAAGGCCTTTCGATGACGGCTCAAACTGACGGCTTGGACAGGGCGAACCGGTTTCGATGCGTATCCTCGAAACCAAACGCTAACCGCCCGGAAGAGCCCACGTAAAGTTGTTGGGGCCCTGAAGGGCATTAAGTCGGAGACGATTCGTGGACCGTACTGAAAAAGAAGATCTGGTCGCATCGTTGAAGCAGGCGTTCGCCGACTCGGCAATTGTCGTGGTCACCCACTATAGCGGGATGACCGTCGCACAAATGACCGATCTGCGCGGACAAATGCGGGAAGCGGGCGCCAACTTCAAGGTTACTAAGAATCGCCTCACGCGTCTCGCCCTGGAAGGAACCGATTTCGAAGGCCTCGGTGACATGTTCACCGGACCGACCGCCATTGCTTACTCGAGTGATCCTGTAGCAGCGGCCAAGGTCGTGGTGAATTTCGCCAAGGACAATGAGAAATTGATCGTTCTGGGGGGCGCCTTTAACGGGCAATTGCTGGACGTTGATGGTGTCCAAACTCTTGCGAAGCTGCCGTCTTTGGACGAGCTGCGCGGCAAGCTGGTTGGACTACTCAACACCCCGGCGACCCGGATTGCCGGCATTATGCAAGCGCCGGCAGGCCAGGTTGCCCGAGTTATCGGCGCCTATGGGGCAAGCGAGGCCGCTTAGGGCCTAACAACACACAGTTTGAGCCTAAGGAGATAAAACAATGGCTGATTTGCAAAAAATTGCTGACGAGCTTTCCACTCTTACCGTTATGGAAGCCGCTGAGCTCAGCAACATTCTGGAAGAAAAATGGGGCGTTTCCGCCGCTGCGCCGGTTGCCGTCGCGGCTGCTGCCCCGGGTGGCGACGCCGGTGGCGACGCTGCTGCTGATAAAGACGAGTTTGACGTTGTCTTGACCGCCGCCGGCGACAAGAAAATCAACGTCATTAAGGAAGTCCGCGCCATCACCGGCCTGGGCCTGAAGGAAGCCAAAGACATGGTCGAAGGCGCTCCTCAGACGGTCAAGGAAGGCGCCAGCAAGGAAGAAGCCGAAGAGCTCAAAGCCAAGCTTGAAGAAGCGGGCGCGAGCGTCGAGCTTAAGTAGCGTATTCGCCGCCGGTTGCTTCGGCGGCAACCTATCGAGGCGGGAGGTGCTTCTCGAGAGCGCCTCCCTAACCTCTGCAAGTGTATAGAGAAGTATCACATCTGCCAGGAATAGGCCGCGCCGTGGCCGAGA
Organism: Rhodospirillaceae bacterium; assembly: GCA_038140415.1. Lineage (GTDB taxonomy): Bacteria > Pseudomonadota > Alphaproteobacteria > Rhodospirillales > UBA2165 > JAYPHU01. Next base: position 13 of record JAYQGD010000359.1, on the reverse strand, counting down.
CAGTGGGTGTGCA
>JAYQGD010000358.1:0-3644 GCA_038140415.1 Rhodospirillaceae bacterium | reverse complement strand
CGCACTTCGGTCTCGTCGTTGAAAATTTTATTCACCTCGAACATGGGGCCGGCGGCGATGGGCTCGCAGATAAAACAAACGCCGCCCGGCTTCAGGACCCGGCGCGCCTCTTCCATGGCTTTGGTCATTTGGTCCACGGGCACGTGGTGCAGGCTGTTGAAGAACACCACCGCGTCGATGCTGCCGTCTTCGGCCGGCAGGTCTTCGGCGACACCTTCCACATAGATCTCATCGCCGACAACGTCTTCGGCGCGGGCGCGGGAAAGCTGTTTCTCTCCCGGATCAATGCCGATCACGTGGCCGCCCAGCTTCGTCATGGTGCGGGCGAAATGGCCGTTGCCGCAGCCCACATCGAGGATTTTCAGGCCTTTGGCGTCGATATGCCGGGTGAAGGCTTCTTCATGGGAATTCATCACCGGCAGTTCTTCGTAAAGCGCATTCATGGTCGCATCGTCCAAGGTTAATTTGGGAACCGATTATCTAGAAAATCACGCGGCTGGGCTCAATCGACAAATCAGTATTCACACGGCGATGGCGTAGACGGTCACGCTCTCGCTTTTGCCCCGGATCGGCATATCTCCCTTAGCCTCATAGTCGAAGTCTTCCCCGGCCGCCTGCTTGGTTTCTTCCGACACCAACAGCCTAGTGCCGAACTCCTTGTTGAGCGACTCGAGCCGCGCCGCGATGTTCACCGCATCCCCGTGGACCGTGTAGTTCAGCCGCTCGTCCGCACCGACCGCGCCGGCGACCACCCGGCCCGTGTTGATACCGATCCGGGTCACCAGTTCGATGTCGCCCGGAAACCGGTGACCGTCCAAGGCGTGTTCGATCTCCAAGGCGGTGCGGATGGCGTCCTTGGCGTGATCGGGGTTCTCGACGGGCACATTGAAGGTAACCAGCAGGGCGTCGCCCTGGAACTGGTTCACGACGCCGCCGTGCCGGTCGATGATGCCGACGATCAGAGAGAAATATTCGTTCAACAGGGCGACCACGCCTTCCGGGCTCAATCCCTCACACACGGTGGTGAAGCCCTGAATGTCGGTATAGAGGATGGTCGCCAGCCGATTTTCCGGCTTGGCCTCGCCCTTGTTTTCCAGGATCGCCTTGGCGACCTGTTGGGGGACGTATTTGCCGAATGTCGCCTTGACGAATTCCCGGTCGCGCAGGTCCTCCAGCATGCCGTTGAAGCCGGCGGTCAGGCGGCCCACCTCGTCGTCGGACAAAATCGGGGATTTGACGTCCAATTTGCCGTCGCCCACCCGGCGCATGCCTTCCATCAGGGACTCTACCGGCCGAGACAGGTTTTTCTGGATAAAGAAGAACGATGCGCCGGCCATAAGCGCCACCAGGACAAAATCAAACAAGAAGCCTTGCGCCGAGGTCATGCCCTGTTGTTCGCGCACCGGGCCGAACACGAACGCTTCCAGGAACGAGAGCGACACCGGTAGAACGCCGACCGACATAAACGCCAGGACGAACTTCATGCGCAGGCCGGCCCCCCGGGGCGACACCAATTCTCCTTGGCTCTCAAAAATGTGGAGCCGCAGGGCGGCGCCGAAATCATCGACCAGGAAATAAATGAATATGCCGACGAAGGAGCTGAACAGCACAATCATCGAGGCGTAATAGGGCTGCATGACAGCCGGGTCGCAGTTCGGACACATAGGGCTGAGGCCGAAAAAGATGATGCTGGATTGGGTGGCGACCAGGAACACGGCCCAGCCGGCGGAATAATACGGCAGCCGGTGGATGCGTTCCTCGGCGGCGGCGAGGGTGATTTTACCGGTCAGATAGGCCTGGATCGGCCGGAAGATGACCGTGGCGCCGAGCAAGTTGATCATGACATAGGTGATCAGGTTCGTGCCGAGGGCGAAGGGCAGGACCTCCAGCTTATCGGAGACGGCGATGAAGCTGATAAAGGCGAACAGGTGCAGGACCGCCACCCCCAGCATATGAAACAGGTATATTCGTCGCACGTCACTCTCCGCTCATTCGGCAGAGGAAAGACTATCGGGTGAGAAAGGAGGGCGCCAGCCAAGACCGGCCGGAAACTACTTGTGGCGGACGTACTTGTCCTTGCGCCACGCCGCCAGTTGGGCCCGGCGCTTGGCGGCAAAATCGTTGTTCTTGGGCAGCAATTCGTCCCGCTGGCGTTTCAGGCGCAGCGCCCGGCGAAGCGCCGCGTTATGCTCCAACAGATTCTGAGAGGACCGTTGTTCCCGCCAGTCTTCCAGTTGCTGGCGCGCCTTGACGCTGCGCTTGGTGCCGCGCTCGGCCGCCAGCCGGGCTTTGAACCGGGAGTTCAACAGTTCCGTTTGCGCCACCCTGCGGGTCGGGTCCCGATAGGCTGTTTGCGGTGATGGGTGGGTGGGGAGGTCCTTGGCCTCCTTGCCGCTGACCCCTTCCCAGAGGCGGGTCACTTTCTCCATATAGGGGATATTGAGCTCAGGATTCATGGAGTGATAGTTGGCTGCCGCCTGGGTCCACGACCCGGTGATTTTATGCAGCTCCGCCATGAATTTGGTGGCGTAGCCGATATTGTCTTGCGGGTTGAATGCCTGATCCAGATCCTCGAACGCGTTCGGGTGATAGCGGAGGTTAATCTGCATGCAGCCGACGTCGATATTGGTGACGCCTTTGGCCTGCAGAGCCTTCACGGCGGCGATGGCCTCCGACTTGGAGCGGTAATAACTGCCCGGTCCGCCGGACGTCACGGTCCAGGGCCAGGCAAACATTTCCTTCTTTTCCTTGTCCCAGCGCCCGGTTTCGGCGAGCGAGATCGCGGTTAAAAGATCGGCCGGAATACCGTTTTCGCGCTCCATGGATCGGGCCGTCGAATGGCATAAATTCCTATTGTAATCAAGGAGTTGGCTTGATTCAGCCGGGATCGGGAGCGTGGTCCACAGCACGGCCGTCAGAAGCCCCAGAAGGGCATATTTCACGCGTTTCACCACCATATCGGCGCCTTTTATTGCGTCGTTTTGCCCTTATAGAAGCAACGGGCGTGCCAAAAGCGGGTGAAACCGCTGAAAATCGGGAATTAGAGCCTGAAATCGGCCAGTTTCGAGATCAGGGTGCGGAGTTTGTCCTGCAGCTCTGAAAAGCCCGCGCTTTTCTCCATCCGGTCCTCTTTCATATAGAGCGCCCGGTTGATCTCGATCTGCAGGGTGTGCACGCCGGTGCGCGGCTGGCCGTAGTGCCGCGTTGTGAAACCGCCGGAATAGGGATTGTTGCGCCGCACCGCCAGACCTTCCACGGTTAGGCAGTCATCGACAAAGGACATCAGCTCTGGCGCGCAGGCATTGCCGTGATTATTGCCGAGCACGATATCCATCCGGCCCTTGCCGTGATCATCGTCCATGGGCCCGCCGATGGACGGCATGGAATGGCAGTCCACCAGGATGCAGGCGCCGAACTTGACCTTGGTGTTGGTGATCAGTTGCTTTAGCGCGTTGTGATAGGGGACATAAGTGCCTTCCACCCGGCGCTTGGCTTCGTCGAATAACAACTTACCGTCATAAATTTCCTCGCCGTTGGAGACCACCCGGGCCACCGTGCCGAGCCCCGCCGACACCCGGACCGAGCTGGTATTTACATAGTCAGGCAGCTCGTCGTCGAACATCTCCGGGTCCAGCTCAAACGCT
>JAYQGD010000357.1:0-3658 GCA_038140415.1 Rhodospirillaceae bacterium | reverse complement strand
TCCAAGTACTCTGCAAATCTTTGATCCGCCAGGCTGATTAACCGGCGATAGAACTTGCGGCTATTCACGCCTCGTTTTGCCCCGGCTGCGAGAACAATTGCCTCCCGGTTTCGATCAAAGGCGAAGGCAACTCTCCAAACCCCGCCGCCGGCGTTTACCCGTAATTCCTTCATATTCGCGAACCCGGACCCACGGAGCGTATCAACGTAAGGACGCCCCAGGTTCGGGCCGAATTCGACCAAGACGCCAATTGCCGCCATCAAATCCCGGCGTACACGCAACGGGAATGTCTCAAATTCCTCGTGGAACTCCGCATGAAATTTGACGATCCAACTCATATATAGCTTTCAATGCATATTCATTCAACTGCATATTTCAGTCCCTTCCCGTTTCGGCAAAAAGAAAGGGCCCGGCTCCCCTATGGCGGAGCCAGACCCTGTTTTCAGGTTTTTGAGTTAGATTTTTATCCGCAGGCGGCGACGGCCCGTTGCGCCATGACCGTGATCAAGTGCGCCCGGTAGTCGGCCTGGGCGTGGATATCACTGGCCAGACCGTCCGCGGAGACACTGAAACCATCCAAGGCATCGGCCGAGAAATTACCGGACAAGGCTTTCTCCAGCTCGGCCGCCCGGAACACGCCCGAGGCCCCTGCCCCGGTCACCGCGACGCGGACACCGTCCGAGCCCGAAGACACGAAGACGCCGACCAACGCATAGCGGCTGGCGGGGTTCGGGAACTTCACGTAAGCCGCTTTATCGGGTTTCGGGAAGCTGACGGAGGTAATCACCTCGCCGTCTTCCAGCGCCGTCTCGAACAGGCCCTTGAAGTAATCGTCCGCCGCGATGGAACGCGACCCGGTATTGATGGTCGCGCCCAAACCCAGACACGCCGCCGGATAGTCCGCCGCCGGATCGTTGTTGGCGACGGAGCCGCCGATGGTGCCCCGGTGTCGCACCTGCGGATCACCGATGCCGCCGGCAAGCGCCGCCAGCGCCGGGATCGCTTTCTGCACGTCCTTGGAAGACGCGACGTCGGCGTGACGGGTCATGGCGCCGATGGTCACCGTGTCGCCCTCCACCGTGATCCCGCTCAGACCCGCGCCCGCCAGATCAACCAGATCAGAGGGCGACGCCAGGCCCAGCTTAATTGCCGGCAGGAGGGTCATGCCGCCCGCCAACAGTGAGCCATCGGAGGCCGCTTTGACTTGAGCCGCCGCGTCATCCGCCGAAGAGGCCGTTGCATATTGAAATTGTGACATGTTCCGGTCCTTCTTATTTCGCGTTCTGAATGGCGCGCCACACGGCCTGCGGCGTAGCAGGCATGGGCACGTCGGTAACATCCAGGTCCGATAGCGCGTCGACCACGGCGTTGATGACCGCCGGCGGGGAGCCGATGGCCCCCACCTCGCCCACGCCCTTCACACCGAGGGTGTTATTGACGCAGAGCGTGGTCTCCGTGGACACCTGATAGGACGGCAAATCATCGGCGCGCGGCATGGTGTAATCCATGTACGAGCCGGAGATAAGCTGGCCGTTATCGTCATAGACACAGCCTTCCAGCAGCGCCTGGCCAATGCCCTGGGTCAGGCCGCCATGGACCTGACCTTCGACAATCAGCGGGTTGATCACCCGTCCCACATCATCGACGGCGGTGAAGTTCACCACGTCAACCACACCGGTCGCCGGATCAACCTCCACCTCGCAGATGTGGCAGCCGCCCGGGAAAGTGAAGTTCAACGGATCGAAGAAGGCGCTTTCCTCCAAGCCCGGTTCCAGCGTCTCGTGCGGGTAGTTGTGCGGCACATAGGCCGCCAAGGCCACCTCGCCGAACGCCATCGACTTGTCGGTGCCGCTCACGGTGAACGCGCCGTCCTTGAACTCGATATCGGTCTCGGAGGCTTCCAATATGTGAGCGGCGATCTTCTTACCTTTGTCGATGATCTTGTTCATCGCCCGGACAATGGCCTCCCCGCCGACCGCCAGAGACCGGGAGCCGTAGGTCCCCATGCCGAACTGGATCTTTGAGGTGTCGCCGTGGACCACATCGACCGCATTGAAGTCGACGCCGAGCTGGTCGGAAACCAGCTGGGCGAAAGTGGTTTCGTGGCTCTGTCCGTGTGAGTGGGTGCCGGTAAAGACACTGACGCTACCTGTCGGATGCACCCGGACCACGGCGGATTCATAGAGCCCGGCCCGCGCGCCCAAGGCGCCCGCCACCGCCGACGGGGCAACCCCGCACGCCTCGATGTAGGTGGAATAGCCGAGGCCGCGCTTTTTGCCGTTGGCCTCCGACTCCTTCTTTCGCTTGGCGAAGCCCTTAACGTCGGCGTTCTTTTCCGCCGCCGATAAGGTCGCTTCGTAGTCGCCGGAGTCGTACTCCAACGCCACCGGAGTCTGATACGGGAAGGCATCCGGTTGGATGAAGTTCCGCCGCCGGATGTCAGCCTGATCGATGCCCATCTCCCGGGCCGCCCGGTCCACCAGACGTTCGAGAAGATACGTCGCTTCCGGCCGGCCGGCGCCGCGATAGGCGTCCACCGGCACGGTGTTGGTAAATACCGCGATGACGTTGCAGTAGATCACCGGCGTGGTGTAGACGCCCGCCAGCAATGTGGCGTGCAGATAGGTCGGCACTGCCGGTGCGAAGGACGAGAGATACCCGCCCATGTTGGCCAGGGTCTTGGCCCGCAGGGCGAGGAACTTGCCATCCTTGTCCAAAGCCAGTTCGGCGTGGGTCACATGATCCCGGCCATGAGCGTCGGACATGAAACTTTCTGACCGTTCCGCCGTCCACTTGATGGGCCGGCCGACCTTCGCCGAGGCCCAGGTCAACGCCGCCTCCTCCGCATAGTGGAAGATTTTGGAGCCAAAGCCGCCGCCGACATCCGGCGCGACGATCCGCAGTTTATGCTCCGGTATCTGCAGCACGAACGCGCCCATCAGCAGCCGGATCACATGCGGGTTCTGGGTCGTGGTGTAGAGCGTATAGTCCTCGGTAGAGCTGTCGTATTCGGCCAGCGCCACGCGCGGCTCAATCGCATTGGGGATCAGCCGGTTGTTCACGATGTCGATGCTGGTGATGTGATCGGCTTTCTCGAACGCCGCGTCCACCGGGTCTTTTTCGCCGATGGCCCAGTCGTAGCAGATGTTGTTGGCCGCCTCGTCATGGACCAACGCGCCGCCTTCGACCGCCTTGGTCATATCGACCACGGCCGGCAGCTCATCCAGATCGACCTTGATCAGGGCAGCGGCCGACTTGGCCTGCTTCCGGCTTTCGGCGATGACGACCGCAATTGGATCGCCCACGTGGCGGACTTTACCCTGGGCCAATACCGGGTGCGCCGGTTCGACCATGGGATCGCCGTTTTGGAAGGTCAGGCCCCAACCGCAGGGTAAGCCCCCGATGCCTTCCATATCCGCGCCGGTGAAGATAGCGACAACGCCATCGGCAGCGGCGGCGGGCTTGGTATCAATGCCCTTGATATTGGCATGGGCGACCGAGCTTCTCAGGAAGTATGCATAGGTTTGATTGGGACGATTGATGTCGTCGGTGTAGTTCCCCTTGCCGCGGAGAAACCGGCTGTCTTCTTTACGGCGGACAGCAGCGCCAATTCCCGTGTTTCCGTCTGGCATGATCTTATCCTTTCATCGCGGCGGAG
>JAYQGD010000356.1:0-3670 GCA_038140415.1 Rhodospirillaceae bacterium | reverse complement strand
ATATTGGCCCTTGTCATCAGCTTTTTCATGAAAACACAGCGCCAAAAGGACATTCAGCGTATGGAAAAAATGAAGAAGCGGCGATCTTGATTTTATAATCACCCTACAATTTCTTATTATCAAAATTTCTCGACAACATAGATAGTTGGCGGTCCGTGGTAACTACCGAACTCATTGACAAGCGGGATGAGATTGGCAGCGCAATTGTTCAGTCAATAGGAGCAGCGCTCAGTATCTTCGGTACGTTGATCCTTGTTGAATCTGCACGGCTCTATGGAAGCCTCGCAATAGCATCCGTGAGCCTTTACGGCGCTTGCCTATTTCTCTCCTTTCTTTGTTCCGCCCTGTATCATGGGGTTGCCAGCCCAAACCTGCGTGGGGTCTTAAGAACATTAGACCACAGCGCGATTTATCTACTCATTGCCGGGACTTATACGCCGGTGGCGCTGCTGTTAATAGGCGATGCACAAGGCTGGCTGTTGGCGGTTATTGTCTGGGCGTTGGCATTGACGGGTGTGGCGCTCAGGATTTTCCGGCCCAACGGCATGACCAAAGTTCGTATTGCGCTTTATCTATTCCTTGGCTGGTTAGTTGTGATTTGGGGGCATCCGGTTGTCACCAAGTTAGGAAACGCGGGTCTTCTCCTTATGGCCCTGGGAGGAAGTGTGTATAGCGTTGGCGTAATATTTTACCGATGGAAAACCCTCAGCTTCAATCGGACGATTTGGCACTTATTTGTGCTCCTCGGGAGCATTTGTTTCTTTTTAATGATCGGATATCACATTCTGCCTCAAGTAGAGCGTATCAGTTAGTCGCCTAATGAAATAGAAGTGCTGGTTTCTGGTATGAGGCCACACACTTAAAAGATTGGCGCCGAACCTCAGCGGGGCAGTGTGTCGCCGGCACCTTGGGCGGATTTGGTGATCTCGGCGACGGTCAGCCGGCCCATGGCCCGTAACAACTGAAACACCGCCAACCGTAGATCGAAGCGGGAGGAGGTGAGATTGATGCGGGCGTTGGTCACTTCGCTTTCCGCATCGAGCACGTTGATCAGCTGTTCCTTACCGGCAGCGCGCAGCTTTCTCCGGGCGTCGAAAACTTCCTCGGCGATATTCACCGCATTTTGTAGTTGTTCGAACTGGTCGCGGCGGGTGCGCAAATTCTCCCAGGCGATGCGGACGCCTTCCACGGCTTTTCGCCGGGCAAACTCAAAATTGTCCCTACTGGCGGCGAAATCGGTGGCTGCCTGAGAGACGTTCGCCCGGGTCGTAAGGCCGGTGAAGATGTCCCAACTGGATTGTAGGATGACCGACATATCACGGCGGGTGCCAATTGTGCCGCCATTATGTTTTTCATAGTTCATCGTGGTGACCAAATCGAGGCTCGGGAATAGATCGGCCTTAACGGCGCGCCGGTTTTCCTTGGCCACGGCCAATTGGAATTCGCTGGTTAAAACCCCGGGCGCCTCATATCTGGCGATATCGATGGCGGCGTTGATATCCTCCGGCACCAGATCGGCCGATGGCTGCGGTTCACGCATGGTGCCCAGATCGGGGTTTTTGTTGAACACCTGGACAAAGCGGCTAACCGCATCCTCCAGGGCGCCGGAAAACCGGATGCGCCGTTCCTTGGCGAGCTGGAGACGGGACTTGGACTGAAGAACATCGACCGCAATGCCCTGGCCCTTTTGCACTCGCTCGTCTTCCAAGTTCAATTGGATCTGGATGGTCTCTTCGTTTTGGGTGGACAGCTCGACGAGCTGATTCTGCCGAAGCACATCAATGTAAACGGTCGCGCCTTCCAGCAGGACGTCCTGCTCCACCGTGTTGAGTGTATGTTGCGCCACCATTTTGTTCAGAAACGCGGTCCGGGCCGCCGATGTGGTCGCGTAGCCCTGGAAGAGATTTTGGGTCACGGTCATGGTGGAGACGGTCTTGGTGCGCGACGAAATTTTATCGTCGCCCGTCGCTCGTTCGCCGGGGCTGTTGATATATTCCTGACCGATATCATTGGCCAGGTTGACTGTCGGCAGAAAACCTGCCGCCGCCTTGTCGATTTCCTTGCGGGCGGTGGCCAGGGTCTTGGTGGCCGATTTGATTTGCGGATGTTCGTGAATGAGATCGACCAGCACATCTTCCAGCGCCTGGGCAAGCGACCCGCGCGGCGCAGCCAAAATGGCCGCTCCTAATATCAGCGCCGTCATCCCTGAAAGGGGCTTTGCCATCTCACGTCCCATGTTTCCTCGCCAGGTTTCACGTAAACACCATCGCCGGTGAAGCGTGATCCCCGTCCGACTAGCTCGACATTTACCAAAAGCCTCACGCAACCACAATATCTGGGGCAATATAATTTATTTATTCGAGATGTATTTAGCCGCCCTATATATAGTCAATTGTATCACAACGCCCCCACGAGCGGGTGTTGTAAAATCTATAAATTTCAATGGGTTAGGGCGCGAACTAGCGCCTGCTGCGGTGGATTACTTGGAATCCAGCTTCCAGACGCCGTCCCAATCCTTGGGCGGATCGGCTTTGAGCTGTTCACAGCGGTCGATATAGATGTTCGACAGACGGTCGTTTTCGTTGGCAGAGAGGGCTGAGTTGAAGGAATTGATGGCCTTGTCCCAATCACCCGCGCCGAAGTACTTCCGGCCTTCCTTGAAGTGGCCCACGACCTCCATCAGGTTCGGGAACTCGTCATCATCATAGAAGTCCAGTACCTCGTAGACCCGCACTGGTTCGCTCTTACCTTTCACGATGACCTCGTCGATATCGCGGGTCCGGTAGGTGCCCTTCAGTTTATCGAAGGTGTAAGAACTAATGAGCAATTTGGCCGCATATTGCTTGCACGCGCTTTCCAAACGGGCGGCCAGGTTCACGCCGTCGCCGATCATGGTGTAGTCCATCCGCTTGGGCGAACCAATATTACCGGACACGATTTTATCCGTGTTAAGCCCGATGCCGATCTCCACCGGCAGCAGGTCCTGCGCCGTGCGTTCCTTATTCCATTCCTTCAGCTTGGTCAGCATGGTGATCGAAGCGCGGACAGCGCGATCTTCATCATCGTCGTGGGGTAGCGGAATACCGAAGGCCGCCATCATGGCGTCGCCGATAAACTTATCCAGCATGCCTTCTTCCTGAGCGACGCAGTCCACCATAATGGTGAAGTAGTCGTTGAGCAGCGTCACAGTGCCCTGCGCACCCAAGGCCTCGGTCAGCGGCGTGAATCCGCGGATATCGGAGAAGAAGATGGTGGCTGTGGTTTCCTTACCGCCCAGAAATTCGTCTGCGCCGCCCAAAAGCTGATCGGCCAGACCGGGATCCATATAGCGGGACATGGTCGACTTCATCCGCTTTTCAGAGCTGATGTCTTCGATCATGACCAGGGTGCCGAGCTCTTTCTCTTCTTCGACGCTAAACAGCGGCAGGACGGTCACGTTGACTGAGAGCGTTTCTTCGTTAAACGCCATCTCCGCATCCATGATCAGGTCAGATTCATGTGACTCCCGAACCTTCTCAATCCGGTCCATGATCCAATGGTTCCTGTCGACGAAAAATTCCTCGGCTGTCTTGCCGATGACATCGGCGGCCTTCATGCCCATGATCCTGTAGACTGCCGCGTTACTGGTCACAATCGCGCCTTGTTCGTCCATGGTGATAGCGCCGGTGGG
>JAYQGD010000355.1:0-3673 GCA_038140415.1 Rhodospirillaceae bacterium | reverse complement strand
GGGCGACGATCTTCAACAGGAAATCCGTCTCGCCGGCCAGCATGTGGCATTCGCGCACCTCCGGCCAGCTGCCCACCAGGTCTTCAAACGCCACCAGGTCCGGCTCCGCCTGGCTGTGCAGGCCGACCTGGGCGAACACGGTGACGTTGAAGCCGAGGGCGCCCGGCTCCAAATCCGCGTGATAGCCTTTGATGTAGCCGGCTTCCTCCAGCGCCCGCACCCGGCGAAGACAGGGCGGTGCGGAAATTCCGACACCGCGGGCCAGCTCCACGTTGGTGATGCGGCCGTTGGCCTGCAAATCCCGGAGAATTTTGCGGTCGATCTGGTCGAGTTTGACCCGGCTGGACGTATCGTCTGACACGCTGATTTCCCGAAGGACCTCCCTGACTGGCAGCCCCCGTTTGTTTTTAGATGATTGGAATCAAAGGGGCCGGTGTTCTTTTTCTGCGCAACATTATTGCGTGGGTAATATTATTACCCAAACCGGGTATGCGCAATATTATTGCGCAAGGCGTTCTCACTCGGTGGTGATGCTGGGCACCGATTGGGTGGCTTGCGCGATTGCCTGCGACTTTCTATGTATAGCGGGTGCCGGGCGGGCGTGATCCGCGCCCCATCCCCGGCCCGAGTTTCATCCGGTTCAGCCTCGTTTCGAAAGACAGTCCCATGGCCAACATTCACTCGAAAGTTCTTATTCTCGGTTCCGGCGCGGCCGGTCTGACGGCGGCGATTTACACCGCGCGCGCCAGCCTGGCGCCCACCCTGGTGCACGGCATGCAGCCCGGCGGGCAGATGACCATCACCACCGACGTGGAGAACTATCCCGGCTTTGCCGATGTGATCCAGGGCCCCTGGCTGATGGAGCAGATGCAGGCCCAGGCGGAGAATGTGGGCACCAAGATGATCGCCGACATGATCACCGAGTGCGATCTGTCCAAGCGGCGGTTCACCCTGACCGGTGATTCCGGCGACACCTATACCTGCGATGCGCTGATCGTCGCCACCGGCGCCCAGGCCAAATGGCTGGGGCTGGACAGCGAGATGACCTATCAGGGGTTTGGCGTGTCGGCCTGCGCGACCTGCGACGGATTCTTCTACCGGGAAAAGAAAGTCGCCGTCATCGGCGGCGGCAACACGGCTGTTGAAGAGGCGCTGTACCTGACCAATCACGCGTCCAAGGTCACCCTGATCCACCGCCGGGATGAGCTGCGCGCGGAGAAAATCCTGCAGGACCGGCTGTTCAACCACCCGAAGATCGAGGTGATGTGGGACACCGTCTTGGAAGAGGTCACCGGCGACACGTCCGGGCCTATGCCGTCGGTCACCGGCATCAAGGTGAAGAACGTGAATACCGATGAGGTCACCGAGATGGAACTGGACGGCGTGTTCGTCGCCATCGGCCACAAGCCCAACACCGACCTTTTCGAAGGCCAGCTCAAGACCGACAATGACGGCTATCTGATCACCAAGCCCGACAGCACGGCGACCGATATTCCCGGCGTGTTCGCTGCCGGCGACGTGCAGGACCATGTTTTCCGCCAGGCCGTGACGGCCGCCGGCACCGGCTGCATGGCGGCGCTGGAGACGGAAAAGTATCTGGCCGAGCTTGACGCCGGGGAAATGGCCGCTGCCGAATAATGCCTCAGGGACTATACGGGCGATAAAACCATCGCCTTCCCCGCCCGATTGGTTATATAACTAAGCCAACAAACGTGCCGCGCCGGTCTTTGGTTCCGGCAAACGGCAGCCGGGTGGTTAGGGAGGCCGTCCGAATAGGGGGCCCTGTCTTATGGATTGGGATAAGCTGAGAATATTTCATGCGGTCGCCGAAGCGGGTAGCTTTACCCATGCCGGCGAGGCATTGAACCTGAGCCAGTCGGCGGTCAGCCGGCAGATCAGTTCCCTCGAGCAAAGTCTGGGCCTACCTTTGTTTCACCGCCATGCGCGCGGACTAATCCTGACCGAGCAGGGCGAGAGCCTCTACTTCACCGCGCATGAAGTCTATCACCAGCTCTCCATGGCGGAAGCGCAGCTCACCGAAAGCAAGGAACGTCCGGAAGGCCCCTTGCGGATTACAACCACCGTCGGCTTCGGTTCGGTCTGGCTGACGCCCCGGATCAAGGAGTTCATGGATCTTTATCCGGAGATCGATGTCAGCATCATTCTTGTTTATGACGATCTCGACCTGGCCATGCGGGAAGCGGATGTGGCCATCCGGCTGACCCCGCCGCGTCAGCCCGATCTGATCCAGCGCCATTTGATGAGCATCCACCACAGCGTTTTTGCCTCTTCGGATTATCTGAAGGAACACGGCATGCCGCAAAGCGTGAAGGATCTGGACAGCCACAAGATCATCACCTTCGGCGAGGAAGTGGGCGACCAAACCGCGCTGATCCCGTCGTTGAACTTCCTGATGATGGAAGGCCGGGACGAAGGCGATCCGCGCAAGCCGGTCCTCAAGGTCAACAACATCTACGGCATCTACCGGGCGGTGCTGAGCGGTCTCGGCATCGGCGCGCTGCCCGATTATTTCTTCGAAGGATCATCGTCCCTGGTGCGCATCCTGCCGGAAGTACAAAGCCCGGCGACGGAGGTCTATTTCGTCTATCCGGAAGAGTTGCGTCAATCGGCGAGGATCGCCGTTTTCAGAGATTTTTTGGTCCGAAAAGTCCTCGAATCCAAAAAATAATCGAAAAAAACACCCTGGTTTGTCCACAGGTTTAGATCAAAAACTCCCGGAATTCTTGAAGTTTATTTTGTTATGCATAAAAAGCATGGGTGCGATGCGGAATCGGCACTGGCGCATGAGCGAAGTCGGGCCTATCTATACGTCATCAACGGCTGAGGTCGTTGTACTTCCGGGCGCAAGGCCTGGAAGGAAGGGTCCTCGGACCCTACGTCTCCCAGACGTGAAGCCTCCCTGTTAAACTTGCCAGGAAACTTCGGTTTCCTGGCAGTTTTTTTTGTGGAAACGGCCTTAAGGCCTAGCCCCGGCTTTCCAGCCGGGTGCGGGCGGCGGCGGCCAGGGGCGCGATGGCGCTTTCCGGATAGGGATAGATCGAGCTCATATTGATCTCGCACAAAACATAGGTGTCCGCGCCCGCGTCGTCCTTGGGACCGTAGAGGAAATCCACATCCCACAGGAGCGGCAGGTCCGACCGATCAACGCCCGTGGCCTGACAGAGCTCCGCCAGCCAGATGTCTTCCAACCGGGTTTTCAGCGGCTGAAAATCCTCCCGCGTCGGCGGGTAATACAGCCGTTGGCCGGGCTGAGGCGCGGTGTCCGCCGGTGCACCCGGTTCCGCCGGATAAAGCGCATTGATCAGCTGCTCGCCGAAGCCTTGGACTGTGTCGCCCACTAGATAGCAGCGCACGGCCCCGTCGGTTAGGCGGTCCTGATAAGCCTGATCGATCAGGCCGCCGGGCGTATCGAAAAACGGCCGGCACATGTCCAGAAACGCGTCCAGGGTCATGCCTTCCTCGACACTGCCCCGCTGCGCATGCCGGACAAGAAGACCGCCGGCCGGATCATCCGGCGCGGCGAGGCTGACTTTCCACACGCCGCCGCCGCTGTGGCCCAGGACTTGTTTCAACACCCGGGGACCGGTGGCGAGACTGGCCCCGATGCCGGCCTCAAGATCACCGAACGCCGGATAGTGCCGCACGTCCGCCC
>JAYQGD010000354.1:0-3686 GCA_038140415.1 Rhodospirillaceae bacterium | reverse complement strand
TGGCCGAAGCCTTGGCCCACGGCGGCATCGCCAACAACGTCAAAGTGAACCTGAAATGGCTGGAATCTGAGATATTCGAGCAATCCAACACGGTTCATGAGCTGGAAGACGTCCACGGCATCCTGGTGCCCGGCGGCTTCGGGGAGCGGGGCGCGGAAGGTAAGATTCAAGCGGCCCAGTTCGCCCGGGAGCGCAATGTCCCGTATTTCGGTATTTGCTTCGGCATGCAGATGGCCGTGGTCGAGGCGGCCCGCAACCTGGCCGGCATCAAAGACGCCGGCACCAGCGAATTCGGCACATGCGGTGAGGCCGTTGTCGGCCTGATGACCGAGTGGGAGCAGGACGGCAAAATCCAGGTGCGGGATGAGGACAGCGATAAGGGCGGCACCATGCGCTTGGGCGCTTATCCCTGCCATCTGGGCGATAACAGCCGGGTGCGCCAAATCTACGGGGAAACGGACATTTCTGAGCGCCATCGCCACCGCTACGAGGTGAATATGGCGTACGAGAGCAAGCTGGCCCAGGCCGGCATGATCTTTTCCGGCAAGTCGCCCGACGGGATTCTGCCGGAAATTGTCGAAATTCCGGATCATCCCTGGTATATCGGCGTTCAATTCCATCCGGAGCTGAAATCCCGGCCGTTTGAGCCCCATCCCTTGTTTACGGACTTTATCCGGGCTGCGGTCGAACAATCCCGGCTGGTGTAGGAAATCACGATGGCACCCACACATTCGGTCAAAATCGGCAGCCTCAATGTCGCCAATGACAAGCCGCTGACCATCATCGCCGGTCCGTGCGTCATGGAATCCCGCCAGCACGCCTTGGATATGTCGAGCCAACTTGTTGAAATTGCCGCAAAATTGGATGTGGGGCTGGTCTATAAAAGCTCCTACGACAAGGCCAACCGGACCAGCATCGACGGCGTCAGGGGCATCGGTTTGGAAGACGCCTTGCCGATCTTCACTGAAATCCGGGAGACCCTTGGCTGTCCGGTGCTCACCGACGTTCATTCGGCGGAAGAAGCCACCAAGGCGGCTGAAGGGGTGGACGTGCTGCAGATACCGGCGTTTCTCTGCCGGCAGACAGATTTGCTGATCGCCGCCGGAGAAACCGGCAAGGTGCTCAACATCAAGAAGGGGCAGTTCCTGGCGCCCTGGGACATGGCCAATGTGGTCAAGAAGGTGGAGAGCACCGGCAATCAGAACATTATGGTCTGCGAGCGGGGGGCGAGCTTCGGCTACAACACGCTGGTGTCCGACATGCGGGCGCTGCCGATCCTGGCGCAAACCGGCTACCCGGTGATCTTCGATGCGACCCATTCCGTGCAGCAGCCGGGCGGGCAGGGCACGTCGTCGGGCGGGCAGCGGGAGTTCGCGCCGGTGCTCGCACGTGCGGCGGTCTCGGTGGGCGTCGCCGGGGTCTTCATGGAAACCCACAATGACCCTGATAACGCCCCTAGCGACGGGCCGAATATGATTAAATTAGTGGACTTACCAGGTGTCATTGTGTCTTTACTTGAATTTGTTCAGCTGGCCATAAAGCGCCTCGTATGTCTCTGATTTTGAATCTATTTTTGGGTGATGTTGAGGTGGCGTGTGAGGAAGCTATTTCCCTAAAATTAGTCATCCGCCGGCCAGGACCCGCGGACCCAACTTCCTTTGAAAATGGATACGCGGATCACGTTCCTTCGGAACGGTCCGCGCACGACTAAGAAGGAGGGAGCTGCGACTTGCGCCCACCCCGCCCAAACGTTATTAACCGCCCAACCAATCTACCATCCATCCGATAGGGATCAGCATGACCGCCATTACCGATATTCTCGCCCGGGAGATTTTGGACTCCCGCGGCAATCCCTCCGTTGAAGTTGAGGTTCTGTTGGAGACCGGGGCCTTCGGCCGGGCCGCCGTGCCCTCGGGCGCCTCGACGGGTGTGCACGAGGCGGTGGAGCTTCGGGACGGCGATAAGAGCCGCTATGGCGGGAAGGGCGTGCTGAACGCCGTCGATAACGTGAATGGAGAGATTTACGAGACGCTTTCTGGCCTGGACGCGGAAGAGCAGATCAAGGTCGACCAGACCATGATCGACCTGGACGGCACGCCCAATAAGGGCCGGCTGGGCGCCAACGCCATCCTGGGCGTCAGTCTGGCTGTCGCCAAAGCGGCCGCATCGGAAGCCGGATTGCCGCTGTATCGCTATGTGGGCGGCACCCAGGCCTCGGTTCTGCCGGTGCCGATGATGAACATCATCAACGGCGGCGCACATGCCGATAATCCCATCGATATCCAGGAATTCATGATTATGCCCATCGGCATGGAAACCTGCACCGAGGCCATTCGCGCCGGCGCGGAAGTGTTTCAGGCCCTGAAAGGCGCGTTGAAGGATGCCGGGCACAACACCAATGTGGGCGATGAGGGCGGTTTTGCGCCGAATTTATCCTCCGCCGACGAGGCGCTGAGCTTCATCATGAAATCCATTGAGGCCGCCGGCTACAAACCCGGTGACGAGATCGTTTTAGCCCTGGATTCCGCTTCATCCGAGTTCTTCGAAGACGGCAAATACAACATGGCGGGCGAGGGAAAAGTCCTGGATGCGGCCGGCATGACTGAATATTACGCGGGTCTGGTCGACAAGTTCCCGATCATTTCCATCGAAGATCCCCTGGCGGAAGACGACTGGGACGGCTGGAAGACGTTAACCGACGCCTTGGGCGACAAGGTCCAACTGGTCGGCGACGACCTGTTTGTCACCAATCCGGCCCGCCTGGCCGACGGGATCGAGAAAGGGGTGGCCAATTCCATCCTGATCAAGGTGAATCAGATCGGCACCCTGACGGAGACCCTGCAAGCCATCGAAATGGCCGATAAAGCGCGCTATACCTCGGTTGTGTCCCACCGTTCCGGCGAGACAGAGGACGCCACCATCGCCGATATCGCCGTCGCCACCAACGCCGGACAGATCAAAACCGGCTCCCTGTCCCGCTCCGACCGGCTCGCCAAGTATAACCAGCTCATCCGCATCGAGGCGGAACTGGGTCTGGCCGCGAGTTACGCCGGCCGGGGGATACTGCGGTAGGCCCCATTAACCCTTTGGCAATCCATCCGTTTTACTATCTGCGCCGTCGAAAACCCGGCAAAAATGACCGGGACGCGGGCGGCAAAGTTGTCCTCACCAGGGCGGAATGCCAGTCCCACACATAGTTAGCCGTTTAGGAACCCCGGAAATTAGGGATTTTTAAACGATTTCGCGCCGGCGCCAATTTGGCACGCCGGTTGCGTAGTATGCGCCGACAAGTTTTGGCCAATACAGAACTGGTATGAAATGAAAGTACTTGGCGAAATACAGGCCCAAGCGAAGAATATCCTGGGACCGACGCTCGGAACGGCGATGATCGTGTATATCGCGTACCATGCCGTACAGGGCGAACGGGGCTTAATTGCCTTCTGGCAATTGCACCGCCAAGTGACACAGGCTGAACTCATTCACCAGGGATTGACTGCAGAGAAGGGTATCCTCGAGAACCGGGTAAAACTGCTCAATCCTAACAGCTTGGACCGCGATATGCTCGAAGAGCGTGTGAGGTTAATGCTGGGATACAGCAGGCCGGACGAGACAATACTTCTCAAGAACTAAGTTGGGTCGCCCGCTTAGGGAATTTCGGACAGAATGTCCGGTCCGCCTCGCTCCCC
>JAYQGD010000353.1:0-3691 GCA_038140415.1 Rhodospirillaceae bacterium | reverse complement strand
ACCCTGGATCAGGCCAAGGACGCGGCCGAACTGATCGAGGTGGATTACGAGCCCCTGCCCGCCGTCGTTGATACGTTCGAGGCTGCCGAGCCTGATGCCCCCAAGGTCTGGGAACAGAGCGAAGACAACATCGCGTTCCTGCATGACTTCGGCAACCGGGAGGGTATGGAAGAAGGCTTCGCCAAGGCTAAACATATTGTCAAACAGCGCTTCGTGATCAACCGCATCACAGCGAACTCCATGGAAGTTCGGGGTGCCATCGGCGACTACCAGAAAGACAGCGGCCGCTATGTCCTCCACACCGGCTCCCAAGGCCCGCACGCGGTTCGCAATGCACTGGCCAACGAGGTCTTTAAGGTGCCTGTCGAGCAGGTCCAGGTGATTACCAAGGATATGGGCGGCGGCTTCGGCATGAAGGGCGGCAACTATCCGGAATACACGCTCTGCCTCTGGGCGAGCCGCGAACTAGGGCGGCCGGTCAAATGGGTTTCCGACCGGACCGAAGCCATCCACACCGACAACCAGGCGCGGGACAATGTGACCGAGGCCGAATTGGCTTTGGATGAGAACGGCAAATTCCTGGCCCTCAAAGTGCGGACCCGGGCCAATGTCGGGGCCTATTACAACACCGACCGGCTGGCTTTCCCTGCGATCACCCACATCGGTGTGCTGTCCGGGCCGTATACGACCGGCGCGATCCACGATGAGATCAGCATCGTCATGACCAACACCAACATGACCGCCCCCTATCGCGGCGCGGGCCGGCCCGAAGCGGCGTAT
Organism: Rhodospirillaceae bacterium; assembly: GCA_038140415.1. Taxonomy (GTDB): domain Bacteria; phylum Pseudomonadota; class Alphaproteobacteria; order Rhodospirillales; family UBA2165; genus JAYPHU01. The sequence continues at coordinate 2,911 of JAYQGD010000353.1, read as the reverse complement.
GTTATGGAGCGGATGGTCGATCTGGCGGCGGACGAGCTGGGCATCGATCGGGTGGAACTGCGCCGGCGCAATTACATCCCGGAAGACGCCATCCCGTACGAGACCGGCTTTATGTACACCTATGATTCCGGTCATTTCGAAGAAAACATGCGTATCTGCATGAAAAATGCTGATTACGACGGCTTCGAAGCCCGGCGGGAAGAAGCGAAAGCGCGCGGTAAACTGCGCGGGCTCGGTCTTTCCAACACCATTGAGCTCGCCCAAGGCATGCCCACGGAGGCATCGTCCATCAGCATAGATGAAAACGGACATGCCACCTTCATCATCGGCACCAAGGGCAGCGGCCAGGGCCACGACACGATGTACAAGCAGATGCTGTTCTCCAAGCTCGGCATCGACACAGATAATGCGACCTTCGTCGATGGCGACACCGACCAGATCGACCAAGGCGGCGGCACGTTCGGTTCCCGCTCCACCTTCATGGGCGGTAGCGCCCTGTATCTGGCTGCCGACAAGGTGATCGAAAAAGGCAGCAAGATCGCCGCCCACGTGATGGAAGCAGCTGAAACAGATATAGAGTTCGCCGATGGCAGCTTTACCGTCGCCGGCACCGATCTCTCCATGTCGATCACCGAGGTGGCCAAGGCCGCTCACGATCCGGCCAAACTGCCGGCCGGTATGGAAGTTGGTTTGGAGGGTTCCGACGTCTTTAAGACCCCCGCCCCCACCTTCCCCAATGGCTGTCACATTTGCGAGGTGGAGGTCGATCCAGAAACCGGTTTCCTGGAGATCGCCAAATACACCGTGGTCGATGACGTCGGCGTGGTGGTGAACCCGTTGATGCTGAAGGGGCAGATCCACGGCGGCGTGGCGCAGGGCCTGGGCCAAATCCTCATGGAAGATCTGGTCTATGATAAGGAGACCGGCCAGATGCTCACCGGTTCCTTCATGGATTATGCCATGCCGCGAGCGGTTGATTTTTGCCATTTCGAGGTCGCCTCCAACGAAGTCAAGACGCCGATGAACCCGCTGGGTGCCAAGGGCGGCGGCGAGGCCGGCACGGTGGGCTCATTGCCCGCCGCGATGAACGCCATCGTCGATGCGCTGAAGCCGCTCGGGATCAATCATATCGATCTGCCGGCGACGCCCAGGAACATCTGGAACGCCATCCAAATCGCTAAAGTGTGATGATATAGGCGCGGATTGCCGCTTGTCGAAGGACCCGCAAGTTGCCTAATCTTTCTTTAGAGAAATAAGGGAGTTTGCTATGCCGATAGACACGATTGAAAGTCCGGTTTCCCTGGAGGAATACCGCGACCTGAGCATGGAAGAACGCCGTAAGATTTGGATCGAGATATCCGATATCTCAGCGGACGACCTTCAACACCATATGGAAGAGCAAAAGGCCCGGGAAGCCGGCGTCCCGCAGCCGGGCGATGACGCCCCGGATTTCACCGCGGACGTTCTCGACCGGGATCACCAACGGACCGGAGAACAGGTAAGCCTCTCCTCGCTGCGCGGCAAGCCGGTGGGGATATTCTTCGGCTCTTATACGTGACCGCCCTTCCGGACTAAGGCCGTGCGCCTTAACAATCTCTACAAACGCTACGGCGATAAGGCTCATTTCTATGTCGTCTATATTCGCGAAGCCCATCCCCATGACGGCTGGCGGGTACCCAACAATCTGATCGAAAACATCAACTACTATGAGCCGACGACGGACGACGAACGAACCGAAGTCGCCTCGGCCTGCCAGATCGGGCTGAATATTGAAGTGCCAATGCTGGTGGATCGCATCGACAACAATGTCGAGGAAAAATACGTCGGCCTGCCCATGCGTCAGGTCCTGATCGATGCAGACGGCAAAGTCGTCTATATCGACGGCAAGGGGCCGTTTGGCTGGGATGACGACGCGTTCGACGCGGCCCTATCGGAACAACTGGGTGAGACGGTCAATACAGCCTGATCGCCTCATAATGGGGGAATAGAATGGCTCGGATCATCGCCGGCATTGGCGCATCGCACACGCCCACCATCGGCTTTGCCAAGGACAATGCTTCACCGGATGATCCGGCCTGGGCCGAGGTGTTCAAAGTCTTCGCGCCCGTCCAATCATGGCTGGAGGAAAAAAATCCGGACGTCCTGTTCCACATTTATAACGACCACATCACAGCATTCTTTTTTGACCACTACTCCCCGTTCGTCCTGGGTGTAGATACGGAATATGTGACAGCCGACGAAGGCGGCGGCCCCCGCGCCTATCCGACGGTGAAGGGCCATCCGGATCTAGCCAGCCATATCGGCCATTCCCTCTTCGCCGATTAGTTCGACATCTCGTTCTTTCAAAAGAAACCAGTAGACCACGGATTGTTCTCCCCGCTGTCCATGATGACAGACCGAGGGGAGGCTTGGGCCAATGCGGTGATTCCGTTCCAGATCGGCGTACTGCAATACCCCATCCCAACGGCGAACCGGTGCTATCGACTGGGCCAGGCATTGCGCCGCGCGATTGAGAGCTATCCTGAAGATATTACCGTGGCCATCGCCGCCACCGGCGGGCTGTCCCACCAAGTGCATGGGGAACGGGCCGGCTTTAACGATCTGGACTGGGACAACCGGTTCTTGGACCTCCTGGAACATGATCCCGTCGCCCTCACCGAGATTACCCAGGCGGAGTACGCCAAACGGGGCGGGTATGAAGGCGCCGAGGTCATCACCTGGCTGATCATGCGCGGCGCGCTTTCCGCAAGCGTCAACTGTGTGCACCGGGATATCACGCTCCCTTCCATGACCACGATCGCCACCGTGATCTATGAAAACCTTTCGGACACCGAACCCTCGGTGATTGAGGCGCAGCGTGAAAAAATTGCGTATCAGTTAAACGGCATTGAAGAGTTGGACGGCACCTATC
>JAYQGD010000352.1:0-3699 GCA_038140415.1 Rhodospirillaceae bacterium | reverse complement strand
ACCGAAAAAGAAACCCTGACCTCCCGTCTGATTGACCGGCCGATCCGGCCCCTGTTTGCCGACGGCTACAAGAACGAAACCCAGGTAATCTGTACGGTTCTGGCTCACGATCTGGAAAATGATCCGGACGTGGTCGCCATGATCGGCGCCTCCGCGGCGCTGACCATTTCCGGCATTCCGTTCCTGGGCCCCATCGGTTGCGCCCGCGTCGGCTACAAGGATGGTGAATATGTCCTGAACCCGAAGGTCGAGGACATCCCCGAGTCTGAGCTTAACCTGGTTTTGGCCGGCACCCGCGAAGGCGTGCTGATGGTCGAATCCGAAGCCAGCGAGCTCTCCGAAGAGGTGATGCTGGGCGCGGTTATGTTCGGCCACAACGCCTATCAGGCGGTGATCAACGGCATTATCGAACTGGCTCAGGCCTGCGCGAAAGAGCCGTGGGACCTGCCGGAGGCGCCGGCCGGCGTCGCCGAAGCGGCGGCCAAGGTGCGCGAGATGGCCGAGGCCGATCTGCGCGAGGCCTACAAGGAATCCGAAAAGACCGCGCGTCAGGAAAAGATCGGTGCGGTGAAGAATAAGGTGGTCGAAGCCTTTGCCGAGGACGAAAACGTCGAAAGTAATTGGGTGTCCGGCGCGTTCAAGGACCTGGAAAAGGACATTGTCCGCCGGGATATCCTGAGCACGGGCATGCGGATCGACGGCCGAGACACCAAAACCGTCCGCCCGATTGTCTCCGAAGTGGGCATTCTGCCCCGGGCGCACGGCAGCGCGCTGTTCACCCGCGGTGAAACCCAGGCTCTGGTGGTCGCCACTCTCGGCACCGGCCAGGACGAGCAGATCATCGATGGTCTGGACGGGGATTACCGGGAACACTTCATGCTGCACTACAACTTCCCGCCCTATTCGGTCGGTGAAGCGGGCCGCATGGGCGGTCCCGGCCGCCGGGAAATCGGCCACGGTAAGCTGGCTTGGCGGGCATTGCGCGCGCTGCTGCCGGAGAAAGACGACTTTCCGTACACGATCCGGGTGGTTTCCGAAATTACCGAGTCCAACGGCTCCTCTTCCATGGCAACCGTCTGCGGCACGTCTTTGTCACTGATGGACGCCGGTGTGCCCCTGCCGCGCCCGGTGGCGGGTATCGCCATGGGCCTGATCAAGGAAGACGACGGCGTTGCCGTGTTGTCCGATATTCTCGGTGACGAGGATCACCTCGGCGACATGGACTTCAAAGTTGCCGGCACGTCCGAAGGCGTGACCGCGCTGCAGATGGACATCAAGATCACGTCCATCACCGAGGACATCATGAAAACGGCGCTGGAGCAGGCGCGGGACGGACGGCTGCACATCCTGGGCGAGATGGCTAATGCCATTGACAGCGCCCGGACCGATGTCAGCCAGAACGCGCCGCGCATCACGGTGATCACCATTCCGAAGGATAAAATCCGGGATGTGATCGGACCGGGCGGCAAGGTGATCCGCGAGATCTGCGAGACCACCGGCGCCAAGATCGATATTGATGATGACGGCACGGTTAAAGTGGCCGCGGTTGATGAAGCCGCATCCGAAGCCGCCGTCAACGAGATCAAGAACATCACCGCCGAGCCCGAGATCGGCATCATCTACACCGGCAAAGTGGTGAAGACGGTCGATTTCGGCGCTTTCGTGAACTTCCTGGGTTCCCGTGACGGTCTGGTGCATATCAGCGAAATGAAGCCGGAGCGCGTCGAGAAAACCACGGATGTGGTCAATGTCGGCGACGAAGTGAAGGTCAAGCTGATCGGCATCGATGACCGGGGCAAGGTGAAGCTCTCCATGAAGGTCGTCGATCAGGAGACCGGTGAGGACATCACCGATCAGGTCTCCAAGAAGAAAGACGGCTAGGTTCGAATTTGGCTCGCTCGCCGGGGGAACGGAAAACTTCACCCGGCGAGTCGCCAAGTCCGAATTGGGTACATATATTGTTATTGTAAGAGGCCGAGTGCCCGGCAAGGATCAGCCACCCGGCTTATTTCAGTGTATTAGCGTCGAGAACCAAGTGACATGAGCCCATCAGGCGCCGCAAATTCAGCCGAGAGCGATCTCTCGAACCGCAATAGTTTTGCCTACCAGGATCTGATCGAGTGCGCGAATGGCAAGCTGTTCGGCCCCGGCAATGCGCAATTGCCGGCCCCGCCCATGCTGATGTTCGACCGGATCACCAATATTACGGCGGACGGTGGCTCCTACGGCAAAGGCATCGTCGAGGCCGAGCTGGACATCACGCCGGAGCTTTGGTTCTTCCAATGTCATTTTCTCAATGATCCGGTGATGCCGGGCTGTCTGGGTCTGGATGCGCTGTGGCAACTGGTCGGGTTTTACATCGGCTGGACCGGCGCGCCGGGCCGCGGCCGCGCGCTCGGTGTTGGCGAAGTGAAATTCACCGGCCAGGTCACGCCGGAGGCCAAACTGGTCAGCTACAAGGTGGATATCCGCCGGCTGATTAACCGCAAGCTGGCCCTGGCCATCGCCGATGGGTCCATGGCCGTGGACGGCGAAGTGGTTTACGAAATTCAAAACATGAAAGTCGGCACCTTTGTGCGCGACGCGGAAGAGGAGTGACGCAACTGTGAGAAGAGCTGTCATTACCGGGATCGGCATTGTCTCCAGCATCGGCAACAATAAAGAAGAGGTTCTCGAGTCCCTCAAGCAGGGAAAGTCGGGCATCTCCCATGCCGACGAGTATGAGGAAAAAGGGTTCCGCAGCCACGTTTACGGCATGCCGAACCTGGATATCGAAGGCGCTTTAGACCGCAAACTGCGACGCTTTATGGGCGACGGCGCGGCCTACAATTATATCGCTATGGAACAGGCCATCGCCGATTCCGGGCTGAGCGAAGATCAGGTGTCCAACGAGCGCACCGGTCTGATCATGGGCTCGGGCGGCCCGTCGACCCGCAATCTGATTCAGGCCGCCGATGCCGCTCGGGAACGTGGCCCGAAAAAAGTCGGCCCGTTCATGGTGCCCCGCACCATGTCGAGCACCAATTCGGCCACGCTGGCGACGCCGTTCAAAATTCACGGCGTCAACTATTCCATCAGCTCCGCCTGTTCCACCAGCGCCCACTGCATCGGCAATGCGGCTGAGTTGGTTCAGTGGGGCAAACAGGACATCGTCTTCGCCGGCGGCGGCGAAGAGCTGGACTGGTGCATGTCGGTCATGTTCGACGCCATGCCCGCGCTTTCCTCCAAATACAATGACACGCCGGAGAAAGCCTCCCGCGCCTTTGACGCCAACCGCGACGGTTTCGTGATCGCCGGCGGCGGCGGGGTTGTCGTGGTCGAGGAATATGAACACGCCAAGGCCCGCGGCGCGAAGATTTACGGCGAAGTGGCCGGCTACGGCGCTACCTCCGACGGCTATGACATGGTTCAACCGTCCGGCGAGGGCGCGGTGCGCTGCATGAAGATGGCCATGTCGACGGTTGATCAGCCGGTGGATTACATCAACACCCACGGCACCAGCACCCCGGTTGGCGACGTGCAGGAACTGAAAGCCATCCGTGAAGCCTTCGGCGAGCGGAACCGCATTCCGCACTTTAATTCGACCAAGTCGATGACCGGTCACTCCTTGGGCGCGGCGGGCGTGCAGGAATCCATTTATTCTCTGCTGATGATGGACAACAACTTCATCTGCGAGTCCATCAATATCGAAGAGCTGGA
>JAYQGD010000351.1:0-3702 GCA_038140415.1 Rhodospirillaceae bacterium | reverse complement strand
CATAGGGCGGACAGCCGAGCACAATCGCGCAAGGCATTTTCTCGCCCTTGGCCTTATATTTCTGCCAGTGGAGATACCCGCCGGCGCCGCCGACGCGGGTCGCCATACGCACTACCAGCCGGTCCGGAGCCTTCAGCCCGCACCGGTACGTCCCCATATTGTGGACGCCGGTTTCCGGATCGGCGGTGACGATATTGGTGGCCGAAAGCGTCGGTGCGCTGTCGAAACCGGGCGTCGAGACGGGAATCGGCAGAGCGTCCAACCCTTTGCCTTCGCCTTGCAGATCGTCGCCTTCCCAAATTACGTCGTGGCAAGGTGCCGTGTTGACGATCCGGGGCGGGATCGGATTGGCGATGGCCTTTTGCCATTTCTCCGAGATTTCATCCACGTCCGCATCCATGCCGACGCAATAGACGCCCCGGTTGCCGGCCATGGCGCCGACAGCGACGGGAATATCGTACTTCCGGCCCTTGGCGTTGACGATGTTGGTGAACAGAAAGGCCTTGCGGTCGTCTTCGGCGATGCCGCCCCGGTACTGCCAGCGCACCAGGGAATGCATCTCGGAATCCTTGTCCACCGGCGCATCGATTTCATACAGCAAATCAGCTTTCCGAAGCGCATCTAGATGCTGGTGCATGTCGCGATATTTATGACTGGTCGTACTCAAGACCCCTGCCCTCCCAGGCTTCGTTTCATTGGTTTCGCCTAATATGCCCGAGCGCCTCTGCTTGTTCCAGGCATGAATTCCGCTGAATTACGTCAGGGCTATTCCTTATCGAACCCGTAGAGCGCGCGGGCGTTGTCGTCGAGAATTTTGTCGATCGCGGAAACGGCAATGTCGCCATTCTCTTTGAGTTTGCGCAGCGCCTCGATTTCCGTCGACGTGTCGTGATGGCCGTAATCGGTGCCCACCACCAGATTGTCTTCACCCGCCGAGGCGATCACATAGGGCAGATCGTCAGTGACCTGACAGGCCACATAGACATTATTGTCGGCCAGGATCGACGGGCCGAACTCCTTGCCCATTTTTTTGAAGCGCAATTTCAGATCGTTGAGCACATAAGGAATCCACTGCGCGCTCACCTCGATAAAGCCCCAGCGGACCCTCGGGAATTTCTCCGACAGTCCCTCAAGAATGAGCGAATGCACGGTGCCGACCACCGGCAACTTAAATTTCGAGAACCCGGCTTCATCCAGGAACGTGTCGTGGACGTCGTAGGAGCCGTTGCCGGCGTGATGACAGATCGCCAGATCAAATTCTTCGGCCAGTTCGAACAGGGGATAAAAATAGGGATCAACGAGCCGTCGGCCGTTCTCGAGCCCCCGCATGAATATCCCGCAGGCGCCGTTTTCCTTGGCGAATTTGATTTCTTCGCGAAGTCCTTCCATGCTCATGAGCGGCAGAACCGCGACCCAGCGCAGCCGGCCCTTGCCGTGTTTCCAAATCTCCGCAAGCCAGCGGTTATAAGACCGGGTCATGGCCCGCTCCACCGCCGCCTTCTTGGTCAGCGGGCGCAGGAACAACGTCGGATAAAGAACCTGAACATCGATCCCGAGCTCGTCCATATGGTTGAGCCGCTCCTCGATATCGGCCATCTCCCGCGCGGTCTGGGTGGTGTTGTAGCCCAAGTTCTGATCCCGGGAATGCACCCGGTTGTCGATCAGCCAGTATTCCTTCATCTCCTTACCGTGGAGCCCCACATCCGTATGGCCGGCGGTTTGGTTCACCAGGCGCGGTCTCAACGCCTCCTCGCCCGCTTCCATGAATTCCCAGGTGCGGGGGGATTCGATCACATGCGCGTCTGAATCGATGGAGCCCATTTGGCTGTCTCCCTGTTGGTCTGCGCCGATTATTCACGACGCGTTGATTTCCGAAAACTGTAATCAACGGCCACCGCCCCGTAAAGCACAGCGCGCCGATCTCGTGCCTAGTCTTGTGCCTTGTCTTGTTCCGAGCATTCTTCTCCGGCTAAATGGGTCGGCAATCAGGGGAGTTGCCCGTGCTGGGAATCATCTATGCATTGCTGGCCGCCGCCAGCTTCGGCTTCAACAACGCCAGCGCCCGGCGCGGCGTTCTGACCGGCACGGCGCTGCAAGGCCTGGTGGTCAGCTTGCCCCTGGGCATGCTGATATTCGTCGTCGGCGCAACCCTGACGCACGAGTGGCCGGCGCTGGCCGAGATCAGTTTCACCGGCTACGGGCTATTGGCGCTCGCAGGGTTCATGCACTTCGCCTGGGGGCGCTATTTCAACATCCGGTCCCTGGCGGCCATCGGCTCCAACCTGGCCTCGCCGATCCAGCAGTTTCAGCTTCTGTTGGCGCTGACCCTGGCCATTATCTTTCTGGGCGAGACCCTGACGCCCTTAAAAGTGCTGGGCATCCTCCTCATCGTCGCCGCACCGATTTATGTGCTGCGCATGCGGGGGAAAGACAAAATCACGGCGCCGGCACAAAAAGAAGAAAACAAGGACGGATTCAATCCGCGCATGGCGGAAGGATATTTCTGCGCCTCCATGGCGGCGCTGGGGTTCGGCAGCAGCACGGTGCTGATCAAGGCAGGCCTGGGCGAGACCAATCTTAGCTTCATCGGCGGCTTCGTGGCCTACTCAGCGGCCGCAATCACCATCGCCCTGGTCCCGGCGATCCCCGCCCGGCTGTCGGAGATCCGCACCACGAACAAAGAGTCCCTTAAATGGTTCGTCTATTCCGGCGTCGGCGTCGGCGTGTCCCAGATGTTCAGGTTCCTGGCGCTCGGCATCGCGCCGGTGACCATCGTCCAGCCATTAAACAGCCTGTCGGTGATCTTCCGGATGATCTTCGGCTACTTTCTCAACCGGGAGCACGAGCGTTTCGACCGCTATGTGATCATCGGGATTTTTCTATCGTTCTTCGGCGCCCTGTCACTGGCGCTTTCCAGCGATGTCATCCTGGCGCATGTGGACCTGCCGCCCTGGCTGGCGGAGATCGCCGGCTGGACCTGGCCGTAAGGATTAGAACAGATTGAGCCAGATAATCGACTTAAATTCAGGGAACCAAACGCCCATCAAGGATTGAGGCCACGGCACGATCAAGAGGACGTGGAACAAGAGGTACGACACAATCCACATGGGTACGGCAATGCTGAGCGTCATTTTCCAGCTTTCCCCACTGCCGAACCGCATATAGCCGACCAGGAAGACAAACATGGACGGCAGCAGGCCGATCACCCCGGCCACGGCGAAGAAGAACAGGAGCCAACCGAAATACACGGCCGCCCGGCGGAAGATTTCCATGACCGAGAGATCGCCGTAGTCCGCCTTGATGTCGAAGTGCACATCCTCGCCCTTGACATCAAAGGCACCCCCTTTGGCTTTCTCCCCGGTGCCTGAAGCGGCTACAGCAGGAGCCTCGACCGGCTTCGGCACGACGAAGAACCGCAGGAACACAGCGCCGCCGGCGAAGAGTATACCCGCGATGCTCATCACCTGCGGCACCAGGCGCGCCGCCAATTCCCACTCCGAGGAGACATACAGGACGGTGATGAACATGGCGATGACGATAAACGTGAAATAAGTATCCGGGTTCATCGCCTCCGGCCGGAAGCCCAGGGTCAGGCCTCTGGAGATGCCCTGCTTACGCCGCGCGATATAGCTGCGGATGATAGGGCTCAGCACGCCATACAAAGTTATCGCGAAGATAATGACGACCCAGTGATGGAACTCG
>JAYQGD010000350.1:0-3736 GCA_038140415.1 Rhodospirillaceae bacterium | reverse complement strand
AGGGTTCCGCCGGGATCATGCAGCACTATTCCCCGGCCCGGCTGACCAAACCCTTGCGCCGTGTCGGCGAACGGGGCTCCGGCGAGTTCCGGGAGATCGAGTGGGAAGACGCGCTGGACATCGCCACCGCGTGGCTGGCCGAGTCCCGCGCCCGCAGCCCGCGCCGCCTCGCCTTCTTCACCGGCCGGGATCAAAGCCAGGCGCTGACCAGTCTCTGGGCGCAGCAATACGGCACCCCCAACTATGCAGCCCATGGCGGCTTTTGCTCGGTCAACATGGCGGCCGGCGGCATGTACACCTTTTCCAGCGCGTTCTGGGAGTTCACCGAGCCCGACTGGAAACACACCAAGTATTTCCTGCTGTTCGGCGTCGCCGAGGATCATGACAGCAACCCGATCAAGGCCGGCATCTCCAGCCTGAAGACCCGGGGCGCCAAGTTCGTCTCGGTCAATCCGGTGCAGACCGGCTATTCCGCTATCGCCGACGAATGGCTGGGGATCACCCCCGGCACCGACGGACTGTTCATTCTGTCTTTGGTGCACGAGCTGATCCGGGCCGGCAAGGTCGATATCGACTATCTCGCCCGCTACACCAACGCGCCCTATCTGGTGATCGACGCGCCGGGCACGGAGAACGACGGTTTGTTCCTCCGGGATGATGACGGCCAGCCGCTGATCTGGGACCGCAGGAAGGACGCCCCCGCGCCGGCCCATGGCGCCGATGCCGCGCCCGCCATGAAAGGCGAGTTCGACGTGGACGGCGTCAAAGTCCGCCCCGTGTTCCATCTGATGGCGGAGAAGTATCTGCATGACCGCTACAGCCCGGACGCGGTCGCCGACAAAACCGGCATCAAGGCGGCGACCATCCGCCGCATCGCCGCCGATCTGGCCCGGGTCGCCTTCGAGGAAGAGGTGGTCATCGACCAGCCCTGGACCGACTGGACCGGCCGCCGCCACGACAAAATGATCGGCCGACCGGTCAGCATGCACGCCATGCGCGGCATCTCGGCGCACTCCAACGGGTTCCAGACCTGCCGGGCAATTCATGTGCTGCAGATTTTGCTGGGCAGCATCGATACGCCGGGCGGGCTGCGCTACAAGCCGCCCTACCCGAAAGGCTTCGACAGCCTGCCGCGCCCCACCGGCCGGCCGGCGGAGGTGCACCGCAACACGCCCTTGCCGGGCCCGCACCTGGGCTTTGTGCAGGAGCCGGCGGACTTACTCTTGGACGAGGACGGCACGCCGACCCGGATCGACAAGGCCTTCTCCTGGGATGCGCCCCTGGCCGCCCACGGCATGATGCATTCGGTCATCAACAACGCCTGGGCGAAGGACCCGTACGAGATCGACGTGTTGTTCATATACATGTCCAATATGTCCTGGAATTCCGCCATGAACACGGCGGACACGATGAAGATGCTGACCGACAAGGACGGCGACGGCGACCACAAGATTCCCAACATCATCTATTCCGACGCCTATTATTCGGAGATGGTGGCCTATGCGGATTTGGTCCTGCCGGACACCACCTATCTGGAACGATATGACTGTATCTCGCTGTTGGACCGGCCGATCTCCGAAGCCGACGGACCGGCGGATTCCATCCGTCATCCGGTGGTAAAACCCGACCGGGATGTCATGCCCTTCCAGGACGTGCTGCTGGAACTGGGCGCGCGGCTCGGCTTTTCCGCGCTGATCACGGAGGACGGCAAAAATCGCTACCCCGGCGGCTATGCGGATTACCTGGCCAACCACGAACGCCTGCCGGGCATCGGCATGCTGGCGGGCTATCGCGGCGAGAACGGCAAACTATCCGGCACCGGCGCGCCCAACCCCAATCAGATCGAACGCTATATCGAGAACGAGTGCTTTTGGTTCGAGGAGTTTCCCGACGAGCTGAAATACTTCAAGAACGTCAATCAGGGTTACCTGGACTACGCCAAGGAGAAGGCTTTCATCCGCGAAGCCAAACCGATCTTCCTGTCGCTGTATAGCGAGCAGCTGCAGAAATTCCGCTTGGCGGGGCAAGGCCACGGCCCGGTGCAGCCGCCGCACAGCAAGCGCGACCGCATCGAGAAGCATTTCGACCCGCTGCCCTTCTGGTATCCGCCTTTCGAGGACGAGATCAACGTGGACCGGGAATATCCCCTGCACGCCATCACCCAGCGCCCGGCCGCCATGTACCATGCTTGGGGCTCGCAGAACGCCTGGCTCCGCCAAATCCACGGTGACAACAAGCTCTATATCGGCCGCGCGGTGGCGGAGGAGCACGGGTTCGAGGACGATGACTGGGCCAAGCTTTCCAGCCGCAATGGCCAGATCAAGGCGCAGGTCAAGGTGATGGACGGGGTCAACGACAAGACCGTCTGGACCTGGAACGCCATCGGCAAACGCCGGGGCGCCTGGAACCTGGACAAGGACGCCAAGGAGGCGACCACCGGCTTCCTGCTCAACCATCTGATCGATGATCTTCTGCCGGCCCAGTCCGGCGGCTACCGCTATTCCAATTCCGACCCGATCACCGGGCAGGCGGCCTGGTACGACCTGCGGGTCCGGATCGAAAAAACCACGGCGGAGGCGGAACTGTCCCAGCCCCAGTTCGACCCCCTGGGCCAGCCGGACGGCCTCGCCAAACCGGCCGATATCCTGCGCTACGGCAAGAAGACGGAGGCGGCGGAATGACCAGCCTTCCCGCGACAACCGAGAAAAAACTGGGCCTGGTCATCGACCTGGATATCTGCGTCGGTTGCCACGCCTGCGCCGTCAACTGCAAGGAATGGAACACCGGCGGATATCACGCGCCCCTGACCGACACCACGCCCTATGGCGAACAGGCCACTGGTGTCTGGTTCAACCGCATTCATTCCTTCGAGGTGGAAGATGGCGACACGTCGCGTACGGTCTATTTCCCCAAATCCTGCCTGCACTGCGAAGACGCGCCCTGCGTGACGGTCTGCCCGACCGGGGCCTCATATAAGCGGGGCGAGGACGGCATCGTCTTGGTGGACGAAAGCATGTGCATCGGCTGCAAGCTGTGTTCCTGGGCCTGCCCCTACGGCGCGCGGGAATTCGACGCCGATGTGGGCGTGATGAAGAAATGCACCCTTTGCGTCGACCGCATCTACAACGACAACATCCCGGAACGGGACAGGGTGCCGGCCTGTGTCGCCACCTGCCCGGCATCCGCCCGGCATTTCGGCGATTTGGGCGATCCTAATTCCGACGTCTCCAAGCTGGTGGCCGCGCGGGAAGGCTTTGATCTGATGCCGGAGCAAGACTGCAAGCCGGTGAACAAATACCTGCCGCCCCGCCCGCGATCCTCCGCCTCGGGGGAAGGCCCAAAGGCATTAAACGACGCGTCGCCCGCCGGCGGCTTTCTGGGCTGGGTCGACCGGCTGTTGTCGGACTGAGGCCCGGCCATGCATCCCGCTTATTCCGTCATTTTCTTCACCACCGCGTCGGGCGCCGGCTATGGGCTTTTGTTCGCCTTGGGCGTTCTGAATTTTGCCGGCCTGCTGCCCACCGACCGCTGGTTCGGGCTCGCCGGGTTGGTCATCTCATTAGGACTGATTACCGCCGGGCTGTTGTCATCCACCTTCCATCTCGGACATCCGGAGCGGGCCTGGCGGGCGTTTAGTCAGTGGCGCTCTTCTTGGCTGTCGCGGGAAGGTGTGGCGTCCGTCATCACTTATGGTCCCGCCGCCGTGTTCGGCTATGGCTGGGTGTTCCTGGAACAT
>JAYQGD010000349.1:0-3740 GCA_038140415.1 Rhodospirillaceae bacterium | reverse complement strand
ATGCCGTGAATGGTGTCGTATTTCAGCAGGTGCGCGTTGGATTCCGTCGGGCCCAGATCATTGATGCAGACCACTTCGATGTCTTTCGTGTTCCGTTCCAGCATGGCCCGGTACACCAAACGTCCAATCCGGCCAAATCCATTAATCGCAACTCTGAGCGCCATTTTTGTCTCCGTTTCGTCTCTGCTAATTCTGAAAAATGCGGGCGCGCGCGTCGCCCCCTGGACTGCCGGGCAACATTGTCGGGAATCCACCGGCAGTCAACAGCCAATTTTTCTGCAATTAAGGACCAGATGAGCGGTTGACGGTTTTGGTCTTCACGGCCTATTGTGCTTCGTTAAAGAGAGGCTTGAAGAAATCTTGGCAACCGGTTCTACACAAAGCAATATTTCCGTAACCCAGGCGAAGCAGCGGCTGAATTCCGCGCTTGATCGCTTGGATGCCGCCTTGGCCAAAAAGGCCGAGGCACGGGCTGCCGATGACGGTCTGCAGGCCGAACGGGACGCCGCCCGGAAAGAGATCGCGGACCTCAAGAATAAGAATCAAACCGTCTCCGCCCGGCTGGATACGGCCATCGGCAACCTCAAGTCTGTTTTGGGAGACTGAGGCCGTGGCGCAAATTTCTGTCACCATCAATAACCGGAAATACGAGATCGCGTGCGACGACGGGCAGGAGGCCCATCTCACCCGCTTGGCCCAATATGTGGACCGCCGTGTGGATGAGCTGGTGGCCGCCGTCGGCCAAGTCGGCGACGCCCGGCTGCTGGTGATGGTCAGCCTGCTGGTGGCGGACGAATTGTCCGAAGTCTATACCGAGCTGGATCAGCTCAGGAACGACCGCCGGCCCGGCAACGCGCCCGCCGCCGCACCGCCGGCGTTTACAGCGACCGAGATCGAGGCGCTGGCCGAACGCATCGAAAAGATTGCCGAGAGTCTTGAATAGACCTACATTAGGTGCGGGCAGACGCTGCGGGGTGCGTGGCGCATGTAAAATCTCCGGGGCCAATATACACGTACCGGGAACTGTCCCTGTCGGGCTCGTGGGCCCGGCACACGGCGCCCACCTAGACCTTTGGGCCTAGGAAGATTCGATGCAAGACGGCTCACGCGGCGTCCCCGTTTATTCGACCAAGGATCATCGTGCTGATCACCTCTCACGCTACCGATAAGAAGACGCTCCGCGCCGAGGCCTTGGCGCGGCGGGGGGAGCTGGCGGCTGCCTGCGATGATGCGTTGGGCCGGGCGTTTTCCGCGATGCTGATGTAACACGTCTCCGGTTGCGACCGCATCGCCGGCTATTGGCCCATGCGGGACGAGATCGATGTGAGGCCGGTCCTCCAGGTTGTGGCGGCGGAGGGCAAAGAGGTCTACTTGCCTGTCGTTGAGACTAAAGATGAACCGTTGATCTTCCGCCGGTGGCGGCCGGGCGATGTCTTGGAGACCTCGAGCTTTGACGTCGAGGAACCGGCGGCCGATCAGCCGGCGGGTACACCTGACTGTCTGATCGTTCCGCTGTTGGCGTTCGATAAAGGCGGCTACCGGCTGGGCTATGGGGGCGGGTTTTATGACCGGACGATTGCCGCCTTGAAAGCTGCCGGGCTGTGCCTGACCATCGGCGCCGCCTACGCCGGTCAATTGATGGATCATCTGCCCCGGGAAAGCCATGATCAGCCGCTAGACATGATCGTGACCGAGAAAGGCGTGATGACTTTCGAGGCCGGGCGAACATGAAGCTAGTGTATTTCGGAGACGTGGTCGGCAAGTCGGGACGCACGGTCCTGCTGGACCTGCTGCCGGGTTTGATCGACCGCCTGTCGCCCGACTTCGTCATGGTGAACGGGGAGAACGCCGCCCACGGGTTCGGCATCACCGGCGGCATCTGTGAACAGTTCTTCGACGCCGGGGTGGATGTGATCACCACCGGCAATCACGCCTGGGATCAGAAGGAAATCATCGAGTACATCAAGACCGAGCCCCGGCTGTTGCGCCCGTTAAATTATCCCGAAAACACACCGGGGCAGGGCAGCGGCGTGTTCGAAGCGCGGGACGGCAGCAAGGTCCTGGTGGCGCAGGTGATGGGCCGATTGTTCATGGACCCGCTGGACGACCCGTTTGCCGCTGTCGACAAGGCGCTGAAAGGCGTGGCCCTGGGCGATGATATCGACTGCATCGTTGTCGACATCCACGCCGAAGCCACCAGCGAGAAGATGTCCATGGGGCATTACCTGAACGGAAGAGCGTCGATGGTGGTCGGCACCCATTCCCACGTGCCAACGGCCGACGCCCAAATCCTGCCCGGCGGCACGGCCTACCAGACTGACCTGGGCATGTGCGGTGACTATAATTCCGTCATCGGTATGAAGAAGGAAGCCGCTATCGGCCGGTTCCTCAAGACCATGCCGTCGGAACGGCTGGAACCGGCGGAGGAGGCCGGCACCGCCTGCGGTATTTATCTGGAAACGGATAACTCGACCGGGCTTGCCAAACGGGTGGAGCCTCTGCGCCTTGGCGGCCGCCTTAAGGAAGCTGATTTGTGACGCGGTTTATCGCCATCGCCGTCGTTTTGTTCATCGCCTTTGCGCACGGAGGAAAGGCGCAGCCCGTCGATCCCGGCAGCGGCGTTTGGTTTCTCTGCGAATACGCGCACAGTAAAATTCCGCCGTCGGACAATTGCACCATGCTGGATGACGACGGGTTCATGGTCCGCGACGGCGTGGTTTTTCATGTAAAAATCACCGACAGTAAGGAAACCAACTGCCGGGGCGAGCGGATCGGCAATTGTTTTAAAAGAGATGCGGAGGAGATTTCCGCGAAGACCGACAAGATTGGCCCCATTGAAATCGCCTCTTCGCATCTGGCGGTCGATTTTTTCGGCTGCATCCAGAGTTATGACTTCAGCTCGAAAGGCGCTTATCTGGAAATTCGTCCGGCCGGTGAGCAGTGCTTCTGGACGCCGGACAAACATTATTATCTGGCGCGTTACGAGGGCCGGATCAAATTGATTGAAGAGGATTAAGGAGGGAACAGATATGGCCGACAAACTCGCGCGTGAGACGCCGGAGCAACTGCCGCAAATTTCCAAACTGCCGATCCCGGACGTGGAGACTCTGCCCGAGGATTTGCAGAAATACATCCGGGTCTGCGATGAGAAGCTGGGCTATGTCCCCAACGTGGTCCTGTCCTATACCTTCCGGCCCGAGAAGCTCCGGACGTTCATCGCCAAATACGACGAGATGATGTTGAAGGACGAGCACACGACGCTGACCCGGCTGGAGCGGGAAATGATCGCCGTCGTGGTATCTTCTTATAATCACTGCCTTTATTGCATCACGTCCCACGGCCAAGCGGTGCGGGAGTTCTCCGGTGATCCATTGTTGGGCGATATCCTCGCTACCAATTACCGGGAAGCGAACCTGTCGGAGCGGCATCGGGCCATGCTCGACTTCGCCTGGCACATGACGGCGCACCCGGCCGAGACCACGGATGAACACCGGCAAAAGCTTTACGATGCCGGCCTGACGGCGGAAGAAATCTTCGATGTCGCCGACGTGATCGCCTACTTTAATTATACAAACCGGATGGCGCTCGCGACCGGCATGGCGCCCAACAAGGTCTACTTCGGCATGGACCGGCTGAAGGCCGAATAGGGGTTATTCGACGCCTTCGATCATGCGCAGATCGCGGGTCACGCCGTGGTCCAAGACCTTGAGCGCTTCCTGATAGCCGGGGCTGTCGTGCAG
>JAYQGD010000348.1:0-3746 GCA_038140415.1 Rhodospirillaceae bacterium | reverse complement strand
GTGTTAAGCCGTACGCCGCGTACGCCGATCTCGTTCATCTTGGCGAGCTCGTCATCGGAGAAATCCATGGTGATGGCGGCCACGGCGCGGGCCCGGCCGGGTATTTCAGCGTTTAGCGCGTTCATCCCGTCCAGGATCGCGGAATTGTCGGTACCGTAGATGGAGGGCTGCGTGAACACGACCCGGTCGACGCCCAGTGTCGCATGCAGATGCTTTAGATCATCAAGGGTGGATTCCGGCGGGTTATAGCCCCGGCCCGGTGACAGCGGATACTTGTCGTAAAATACATGTACATGGGTGTCGATGGCGCCCGACGGCAACGTGTAGTCGGGTTTGCGCGGGTTGCGGTCGGGGGCAATGCAATTTCTGATCTGATCGTTCACGTCTACTCTCCTGTTGGTCAAACGGGGCCCGGCTTAGCCGCGGCCGATATAAGGCATGGTGGTGGCCATGAGGGTCATGAATTGAACATTGGTGTCCAGCGGCAGCTCTGCCATCTGGACAATGGCGTTGCCGGCGTGGGTCACGTCGAACACCGGCTCAATCATGACGTCGCCATTGGCTTGCGGCACGCCTTGCTTGAAGCGTTCGGCGAGCGGGGTTTCCGCATTACCGATATCCAGTTGGCTGCAGGCGATATTGTGTTTCCGGCAGTCCAGGGAAATGCTCTTGGTGAGCCCTGTGATCGCGTGCTTGGTGGCCGTGTAAGCCACCGTGTCGGGGCGTGGCGTATGCGCCGAGATGGAGCCGTTATTGATGATCCGCCCGCCCTTCGGGTCTTGGTTTTTCATGATGCGGATGGCCTCCTGGGCGCAAATGAAACAGGCGGTCAGGTTGACATCCACCGTCCGCCGCCAGTCGGCGATATCCAAATCTTCCATCGGAATACGGGGTGCGCCGCCACCGGCATTGTTAAACAGCACATCCAAGCGGCCGAACTTGTCCATGGTCGCCTTGAACAGCGCGGTGATTTGTTTCTCGTCCGACACATCCGTCGGCACGGCCAGCATTTCCGATCCGATTCCCATATCAACGGTTTCCTGCAGCGCGTCGGCCCGCCGTCCTGCGATAGCGACGTTGTAACCGGCGTTCTGTAGGGCCAGGGCCGAGGCGCGGCCAATTCCTGATCCGCCGCCGGTGACAATGGCAACTTTGACTTTGTCCGACATGTTTCTTCCTTCTCCTAGACCACGCCGTCTTCTTTGAGCGCGGTGATCTCATCGTCGGTCATGCCGACGATTTCTTTTAAGACATCATCCGTATCCGCGCCTTGAATCGGCGGGGCGGAGCGGGGCACAGCGGGGGTGCCGTGAAAGGTATACGGCACGCCCAGCGTCCGGACCTTGCCGGCGGTCGGGTGATCCAGCTCGATCACCATATCATTGGCGGCAGCCTGTGGGCTCTCCAAGGCTTCCTCGACGGAATTGATTTTGCTGCAGGGCAGGCCCTCTTTTTCGAACAGGGCAATCCAGTCATCAGCAGATTTCTTGGATAACGCCTCCAGGATTTCCGGATCGAGAACGTCGCGGTTTTCCACCCGGCCGGCATTCTTTTGGAATCGCTCATCCGCAGCCCAATCTGGACGGTCCACCAGCTCGGCAAACTTGGCGAACTGGGTGTCGTTGCCGACTGCCAGCGCGATGGAACCCTCGCCGCATACATAGTCGGCATAGGGCACGATGTTGGGATGACCATTGCCATATCGGCCCGGCTTCCAGCCGCCGATCAGGTAATTGGACGCCACGTTGACCAGCATGGAGAGCGACGTGTTGAACAGACACAGGTCGATCTTTTGGCCTTTGCCGTTGGTGTGCCGGGCTTGCAGGCCGGCCAGGATGGTCATCGCCGCATATTGGCCGGTGCAGACATCGACGATGGCGACGCCCAGCTTTGACGGACTGCCGTCGGCCTCGCCGGTAATGCTCATCAGACCGCTTTCCGCCTGCAGTAGGAAGTCATAGCCCGGGAAGCCGCCCTTAGGCCCTTTCTCACCGTAGCCGGTAATCGCGCAGTGCACCACTTGCGGCGCGTTTTCCGCCATCCATTCCTTGGTGAAACCCCATCCGTCCAACTGGCCCGGTTTGAAGTTCTCGATCAGGACGTCGGCCTCTTTCAAAAGCGCGCGGAGGATGTCCCGGCCTTTCTCCGACTTGAGATTGAGGTTGATGCTTTTCTTGGAGCGGTTGACGCCCAGGAAATACGCCGCCACGTCGCCGGCAAAGGGCGGGCCCCAGACCCGCGTGTCGTCGCCCCGGCCCGGCTGTTCGACCTTGATGATCTCGGCGCCCATATCGCCAAGGTTCATGGTGCAGAACGGTCCGGCCAGGATCCGGGTCAGATCGATGACCCGAATACCGTCCAGTGCGCCGGGGGCAGGGGAAGCGGTCACGGGCGCTATCCCTTCGGCCGTTCGTTGCGGTCGTTGGCGAGGTCGTCCAGATACTGATCGACCTTCTCTTTCCGATGCAGCCGGAACTTGTGGAAGTCGGGCTTACGTTTCTCCATGAAGGCGTTCATGCCCTCGAGTGATTCTTCCGAGCCCCAAATCTCCGCCAACAACTCCATGCCCTGTTGCCAGGAAGCATAAAGCTCGTCGGATTCAAAGTTCAGCGACTTCTTGGTCGCGCGAAGGGTCTGGCCTGAATAGCCCTTCATCTGCTGACACCAGGATTCGGTCTCTTCCCGCAGCTTGGCCTTGGGCACCACCTTGTTGATCAGGCCCACCTCCACGGCTTCTGCCGCCTTCAAGGTGCGGCAGAGGAAGATCATTTCCTTGGCTTTGCGGTCGCCGATCAGGCGCGGGATGTATTGGGTGGCGCCGACGGTCGGGCAGGCCCCGACCTTCGCACCCGTCTGTCCGAACACGCCGTCATCGGCGGAAATCACCAGATCACACCAGAGTGCCAACTCGTGCCCGCCACCCATGCAGTAGCCGTGCACCATGGCGATGACCGGGATCGGTACGCCGCGGATGGCCATGGCGAGGCCCAGCATCCGGTCGTTCCAATGCATGGCGTTGGCCCGGTTCAGCTTCATCATCGCGTGGAAGTCGCCGCCGGCGGAAAAAGCTTTGTCGCCCGCGCCGGTGATTACGGCGCAGACGATAGAGGCATCTTCGCGGGTGGATTTCACCGCGTCGATCAACTCATCCAGGGTTTGTTCCCGGAAGGCGTTCATCACGTCGGCCCGGTTGATGGTGATCCAGGCCACGTCGTCTTTGACCTCGAAAATGATTTCCTTGTAGTTTCGTTCAGCGATCACGTGTCTCTCCTACATTCATTTTTGGCTAGTCTTCGGACTCTTCGATCTCGATCAGAGCGCCGAAGGAGTCCTTGGGATGGATAAAAAACAGGTCGCGGCCATGGTGGCCGGGTTTTGGATCCGCCAGGATCCGATAGTTGTCGGCGCCGGCGTTGGCCGCCGCGTCCACGTCGTCCGTGGTCAGGCAGAAATGGTGGATACCGCCCGCCGGATTGCGCTCCAGAAATTTGGCGATGGGGGATGAATTGTCGAGGGGTTCCATCAGTTCGATCTTGGCGTTGCCGAGCAACACATAGGCCATACGGATGCCTTGTTCGGGGAGGTCTTTGGGCGCGGTCACCTCGCAGCCGAAGCGGGTTTGATACATGTCGAGCGCCGCCGCCAGGTCCGGCACGGCCAATGAAACATGGTCCAAACTTTTGGCGGGAATCGGTGCAGTCGCCGAGCCCATAAATCCTCCCGAATGTATTATGTTATGGGGGTCC
>JAYQGD010000347.1:0-3767 GCA_038140415.1 Rhodospirillaceae bacterium | reverse complement strand
ATCTTCCACATCGCCGATCGCCGCCACGGATGTGGCGATCCACTCTGCGACATTCCCCCGGCTGAAAAACCTACCGGCAAGAGAGGCCACCCGGAAACGCTGCACCAGGAAAAACAGAATAATACCCGTGGCGAAGGCCACTAGACCAACACCCGAAACAAATTTGTACTCTTGCGTCAGAAACGGCGCCTGAAGGATCAGGATGAAGCCGATGGCCAGAAACAGGATGAGCGCCAGCACGTTGATGGTCCGGGCGAGGATCAGCGACGCCGCGCCATCCTTGTAGGAAACGCCGTAGTACTTTTTCAGCAAGATCGCCTTTACCGGTTCGCCCCCCATGCTCGCCGCCGGAGTGATATTGTTGAACGCCTCCCCCGCCATCCGCAGATTAAAGAACCGGACGATCCATTTCGGCGACATGGGTAAGGCCGGCAAAGTCAGCTGCCATGCGAACGTATCGATGACAAAGGCGACGAAATAGAGCGCCAGGACCAGGGCAAAGCCCCATCCGACCCTGAGCACATATTCCCCGGCGAGGGCCAGATCGCTATCCGCCACAACCAGCCACAGAAGCGCAAAGCCGGCGACCAGGAATGTGAGTTTAAACCAGCGCATTCGTACCTAGCTCAAACGCGATAGTTCTTGTGGCGTGTGAAAAACGCCGCGATCCAGTACACATGAGCACCGATGGCAATGAATGGCAGAATGTACCAAACTTTGCCCACGACACAGAGCGCCAGGATGATCAACCAGAAATCCGCCCGCGCCAATTCCCGGAAGGCGAATAGGATCGTTTCCTTCCAGTTTTCCGGTCGATCAGGACTCTCACTCGCTCCTGAACCCTGCCCGGTTGGGGCTGAGGCGGTCTTCGATTTTTGGAGATCGCCATACAACGCAATCCCGTAATTGATGGTCGCCCCGAGCGCAGCAGCCCATCCTGCTGCATTCATCCAGTTATGGCCCAACGCTAAGTGAGACCCGATACCAAGGCCGATGAAAATGGCTGCGTGAGTGATCCAATCGACGAACGTGTCGAATATTGCTCCGAATTTTGAACTTTGCCCTTTCATCCGCGCCACTTCGCCGTCGCAGTGGTCTAGAAGATACATGACAAACAGGAAAACGCCGCCCCAAAGGTCCCAGAGGTAATCGCCAAATGAAAACACCACGGCTGACGCCAGGCCGAAGAGTAGCGAAATAAACGTGATCTGGTTGGCGGACAACGGGGTCGCCGCAAGAAACGGCGTCACACGCGTGGACAGGTGGCGGATCAACGGAAACAGGAATTCCGGCCGTGGCGGCTTGCTAACTGACCCCATCAAACCTCCCGCATTTCAGTATCCGGCGCCGGCCAAATGTACATGAGGGCAGGCAACAGAAACAGTGTCGTCGCCAACGTGCAGAATACTGCGATGGTGAGCAAGAGTCCCATGCTCGCCGTACCGGGGTGACTGGAAAGCGCGATGCTCCCGAACGAGCCGATGGTCGTCAAAGCCGAAAAGATCACGGCCCTGGGCGTGCTGGTTTCCGAAAGATCGGCTCCGGGGCTCAACGCCCGTTCCCGGCGCACCATGTGGATGCTTCCGGCGACACCGAGACCAAATAAAAGCGGCAGAACGATGATGTTTGCGAAGTTAAACGCAAGCCCCAGGACAACTGTTGCGCCGACCGTCAAAAGCCCGGCCACAAATATGGGCGCGAAGATCAGAATAATCTGCCGGATGTTTCGGGTCAGCAAAAAGACCAGTAGGGCAATCAGGGCAATGGTTGTCAGCCCGGCCTCGCCAAAGGCCCGCTTGACCACCCGGCCTGCCTCGTAAATCACCACCGGCGCGCCGGTTGCCGTTGGCGCCACCGATTGCACATCCCTCACGAAGGCCTCCAGCTCCACCTGATTACGCATATTTCCTTTAGGCGACACATCGATTTTGATCCGGCCGTCGGCGGCGACCAGCCGGTCCCGCAGGGACTTGGGCAAATTTTCCTGGGCAATGCGAACCGGTGTCAGCGAGATTTTAAGACTGGCTAACTTCTCCGGCAGGGCGGACATCAGCTTTTCCTGCAGCCGCCGCAGCGCGGCATCGACCAGGGAGGTCTGCTCCCGGTAAGATTTCAAGGCGCCGGCCAGCCGCGACAAGGCGGCATCCAGAGGTGTCAGATCACCGGCCGAGATCACCGACAAAGATGTCTCCAAGGCGCGATACGCGGCGCTTACTTGCGCGGTGCTCCCGGAAGACTGCCCGATTTCTCCGGACATCGAGGGCAACAGGATCAGGGATGCGTCAGCGATCAGCTCAAGTTTTTGCGCCTGGTTTTCCGGTACAAGATCGGTGATCGTTCGCACCCCTTGGACCGTATCCAAGGCCAGCAGCTTTTTAGAGGTTTCCCGCGCCGTCGCGAGTTCGGCGGCAAGGATGGTAATAGTGTAAGGAGAGTTTCCCCGGCTACCGACCAGATCAAGCAGCGTCCCAACGGATTCGGTCTTGGGATCCTTGAGGTTGAGCGGGTCAAAATCGAACACCACCTTGGATGACACGGCGGCAGCGGCCAGCGTCAGAACCGTGAAAAGCGCCAGAAACATCCGATGGACAGCCGGCCGTAGCGTCATCCTCCGCAATCTATTTGGTGTCCGGCCAACCGCTTTGGGAGCGCCCCACACCAATAGAGCCGGAAGCAACGTAAGATTCGCGAACAGCGCAATAATCATGCCCGCGCCGGCGATGAGCCCCAGTTCCGCCAGGCCACGGTAATCCGTCGGCAGGAAAGAAAAGAAGCCGATGGCCGCAGCAACAGCGGTCCAGGTCAGGGCGTTGCCGATCCCTTTCCCGGCGGCGCTGAGAGCCGAAGATACGTCAGTCTCTCCTCCCTCCCGTTCCAGATAGCGCAGGGTGAAATGAATGCCGAAGTCCACGCTCAAGCCGATGAACAGTACGGCAAAGGCAACGGAAATCAGGTTCAAGGTGCCGATGGCGGCGGTGGCAAACCCGGCAGTCCAGATCAATCCGCAAATCAGCGTAATCAGACACGCGCCGACGGCAGACCAGCGGCGCAGCCCGACGATCAATAGGCTGAAGACCAGGACCAGGGAAAGGACACCTGCAAGGCCCAGACCGTCCGCCACGCTCTCCAGTTCCTCGTCCGCCAGGGCAAGCGAACCGGTCAGACGGACCCTAGCGCCGTAAATCTCTTTAAGCCGAAGCTCGTCCGCCAGGGATCGGATGGCCGACATGGCGTCGGAGCCCGGCTGCAGGGAGTCAAAATCAGTTTTCGGTTGGATCAGGATGACGCGCCGGATTGGCGTCAAATCGCCGGCGTCCCCTGTGAAAAGCTGTTGCCAGGACAGTGGCGGCGCACCCGGATCGCCAGCGGCGTGGATTGCGCCTGCAATCCGGTCAACGAATCCGGCCGCCGCCTCAACCGGCAAATCGCTGCTGCCACTGGCGCGGTATTCGGTAATCTGCGCCAAAGATGCGAACAAGGTCGTAAGATCGGGCTGCTGCCATAGTTTGCCAAGAAAAGGCTGGGCATCGATCAATTGATCTAACAGGCGTTCCAAAACCGGCGTCTCCAGATACAGCAGACCGTTTTTCCGGAAAAACATCTCACCGGCAGGATCAAAGACCTCACCAAATTTCGCAGGCGATTCTCTCAATTTGGTCGCTAAAATATCCGCAGCCGCATTTGTGGCACCGGGCTCGCCGCCCTCCACCACGACAACAATATTGTCCGAGAATTGGGGAAATGCCTGACTGAGCGCGATGGAATTC
>JAYQGD010000346.1:2300-3768 GCA_038140415.1 Rhodospirillaceae bacterium | reverse complement strand
CCCAGGGCCGCGGCGACCCGCTTGCGGCTGCCGTTCACATTGGCGACCAGTTCCAGCTTCTCCGGGCCGGCCTGCTTGAACAGTAGGGCCTTGTCGCTGATCTCGTAGGCCGACGACAGATCGGAAAGGTCTATCTGGTCATCGTGATGATGCACCTCGCCCATGTCGTCGAGCTTCTCGACGAACTTGCGCAGCCTGAATTTGTCCAGATCGATGTCAGCCATGTGAAATACTCCCTGATGGCATTTTACGCCGTGGCGTCCTGAATAGCCCGCCAAATCTTCTGCGGCGTGGCGGGCATCGGAATGTCGTCGATGCCGATGGGGGACAGCGCATCCGCCACCGCGTTCAGGACCGCCGGCAGCGAGCCCACGGTGCCGGCCTCGCCCGCGCCTTTAACGCCGAGGGGATTGGTGGCTGTCGGCACCGGCTGGCTTTCCACCGCGATGTAGCAGAGGTTGTCCGCGTGGGGCATGGCGTAATCCATGAAGGAGCCGCTGAGTAGTTGCCCGCTCTCCTTGTCATAGGCGACGTCTTCCATCAGCGCCTGGCCGACGCCCATGGCCACGCCGCCGTGGATCTGGCCTTTCAGGGTCAACGGGTTGATCACATTCCCCACATCGTCGACCACGCAGTAATTGATGATCTGCGTCTTGCCGGTGTCCGGGTCGATCTCCAGTTCCACCGCATGCGCCCCGTTGGGGAAGGTGGGCTTTTCCAAATTGAACACGCCGATTTCGTGGAAGCCGTGCTCCACGCCCGCCGGCATCTTGCCGGGGCTAAAAGCGGTCTTGGCCACGTCGTGGATGTCGACGGATTTGTCGGTGCCGGCCACTTTGAACTGGCCGCCCTCGAACTCGATGTCGGATTCGGCGGCTTCCAAAATATGCGCGGCGATGGTTTTGCCTTTTTCGATCAGCTTGCCGGACGCGATCTTGAGGGCCGAGCCGCCCATGACGGCGGAGCGGGAGCCGAACGTGCCCACGCCGGAGGAGACCTTATCCGTATCGCCGTCGATCAGCCGGACCCGGTCGGAATCAATGCCTAAATGCTCGCCCAGCAATACCTTGTACATGGTGTCGTGGCCCTGGCCCTGATCCTTGGAGCCGGCGAGGACGGTGACATCGCCGGTCGGATCAAACCGGACCTCCACCGTTTCCGTGGAAAGCGAGGCGGCGCGCTCGATCGTGTTGGTGATGCCGAGGCCACGGAGCTTGCCCCGGCCTTGGGCCTCTTCCCGGCGGGTTTCGAACCCGGCGTAGTCGATCATCTCCAGGGCGCGGTCGAGGTTTTTTTCGAACTCGCCGCAGTCGTAGGTGTACATCAGTGCGGTCTTGTAGGGCATGGCGTCGGCGGGGATCGTGTTCATGCGCCGGATTTCCGCCCGGTCCATGTTGAGCTCAGCCGCCGCCAGATCGATCAAGCGTTCCAGGATGTAGGCGGCCTCGGGCCGGCCCGCGCCCCGGAA
>JAYQGD010000346.1:0-2200 GCA_038140415.1 Rhodospirillaceae bacterium | reverse complement strand
CGCGCATCGTAGTCGCCGATGCAGCCCCGGTTTTCCATGGCGTTGGCGGAGATGCGATTGATGACGAATTTGCGGCTGACGACATGATCGGCTTCAGCGAAGGCGGCGTCGGTGGCCTCCTTGTCGCCCAGCTTGGCCACATAGGCGATATTGTTGTCGCAATCGTCCCAGATGCGCGGTGTGTCGTCCTTGGTGGCGTCGGCGGTCACGGTGACCGGGGATAACGGCTCGTAATCCACGTCGACCAACTCAGCCGCGTCTTTGGCCTGGTTAAGGGTTTCAGCGATCACCAGGGCCACATGGTCGCCGACGAAGCGGACCCGGTCTCTGACCAGGCCGGGATGGGGCGCGTGATAGGCGGGATCGCCGTTCGGGCGCTTCTGCGGAAAGGTGATTTTGGTGGTGCCCCAGTTCTCTTTCGCAAGGTCTTCGCCGGTCAGGACCGCCAGGACGCCCGGTGCTGATGCCGCCGCCGCCGTATCGATCCCGTTGATCTTGGCGTGAGCGTAGGGGGAGCGCAGGATATAGAGCTGAGCTTCCCGTGGCAGGGTGCGGTCATTGATGTAAAGCCCCCGGCCGGTGAGAAGACGCGGGTCCTCGGTACGGCTGACCGGTTGTCCGACTGCGAATACACCCATTTTATTTCCCCTGATTACAGTTATTAGACGTCGCTGTAGATGCGGCGAAGTTCGTTCTTCAAGATTTTGCCCATGGCGCTTTTCGGCATTTCGGCCACGAAGTCCATGCGCCTTGGTATTTTGTACCCGCCGATCCGTTCCCGGCAGTGGTTGATGACGTCGGTGTCGGAAAGGCTGGCGCCGTCCCGGGTCACAATGACAGCAAAGAGCGCCTCGCCGAATCTCTCGTCGGGCACGCCGACCACGGCGCATTCCTGGATGTCGGGATGCTGATAGAGGGCAGCCTCCACCTCGGAGGTGTAAATATTTTCCCCGCCGGAGACGATCATGTCTTTCTTGCGGTCCATGAGATACATCAACCCGTGCTCGTCCATCCGGCCGACATCGCCGGTGTGGAACCAGCCGTCGCGAAAGGCCTTCTCGGTTTCCTCCGGCCGGTTCAGATAGCCCTTGGTGGAAACCTGGGGCCCGCGCACGGTGACCTCGCCCACCTCGCCCAGGGGCAACTCGACGCCGTCATCGTCGGTGATCTTCATGTCGGTGAGGGTTAGCGGCTGGCCGGCGGCCCGCAGCACGGAAATATCACCGGACTCGACCGCGGTGCGGTGTTCCTCCGCATTCAGGTAGGTCAAGATCGGCGAGGTCTCGGTCAGGCCATAGCCCTGAACAATATCGGTCTTGGGAAAGCCTTCCATGGTCTTGGCTACCCATTCCGCCGCCATGGGTGAGGAGCCGTAGAGCATGAGGCGCAGGCTCGAGGTATCGAAGTCCTTAAAGTGGCTGTCGGTCAGCGACATGATGATCATGGTCGGCGCCATCATGGTGCAGGTGACCCGATAGTCCTGAATGGCGGTTAGGATATCCACCGGGGTAAAGGCGGGCAGATAGGCATGCGCGCCGCCGGTGATGGTGAACGCCGTGGCCAGCAGATCGGCCGCGTGGAACATGGGCGCGGCGTGCAGATAAATATCATGGCTGTGCGCATGCATGCAGATGGCCATCTGCATCCCGTTGGAGATGGTGTTCTTGTGGCTGAGCTGCACGCCCTTGCTGCGCCCGGTGGTGCCGCCCGTATAGAGCAAGAGCGCCAGGTCGTCCTCTTCCACCTCGTGGGGCGCGGCCGGGTCGGCGGTGGCAAGGAGGGTTTCGTATTGAGGCAAGGAGACGCCATCGTCATCCGGGCCGATGTAAAAGGCTGTGTCCCGCCAGGGCGCGATTTCATCTTCGTCGATCACGTCCAGGAAGCCTTTGCCCAAGCCCAGAACCTTGCACTCGGCGTCTTCCAGTATGTGTAGGATTTCAGGGGGTGCCAAGCGGTGATTGATGGGCACCGGGATGGCCCCGCCCCAATAGCCGGCGTGGAGGAGCTCCGTATAGCGGAAGCTGTTTTCGCAGATAATCCCGAACCGGTCGCCGGGCCCGACGCCCATGGATTGCAGCGCGCCGGCCAGCTTTTCCGCCCGGTCCACATGTTCGGCCCAGGTGAAATTGCGTTCCCGGTCGAGAATGGCCGGATTGTCCGCATAGAGCTTGCGGGCGCGGTCCAATGCGCTGAGTTGGGT
>JAYQGD010000345.1:0-3773 GCA_038140415.1 Rhodospirillaceae bacterium | reverse complement strand
AGAACGGGAAGATGAGCGTGAAAATAAACGACCTTGAAGACAAGGCGCTTTGGTTGCGCCGCGCGTTATGGGATATGGTCATGCGGCAACGCAAGGGCCATATCCCCTCCACTTACTCCTGCACCGAGATAATGGTCTCCCTCTATTACGGGGGTGTGGCCAAGGTGACCCCGGACAATCCGGATGATCCAAGCCGTGACCGGATTATCGTGTCCAAAGGGCACGCGGCCATGGTTCAGTATCCGATCCTGGCCGATCTAGGCTATTTCGACGAAAGTGAACTGGAACGCTTTACCCAGCCGGGCGGGCTTCTTGGCATGTATGCGGATTTCCGGATTCCCGGCATTGAGGGGATTTCCGGCTCTCTCGGCCACGGTGTTGGGATGGGCGCAGGCTTTGCGTTGGCGGCCCGCCAGGATGGCCACGATTACAAGACGTTCGTCATCGTCGGCGACGGTGAATGCTATGAAGGCTCCATCTGGGAATCGGCCATGTTCGCCGCCCATCATAAGCTCGACAATCTTGTAACCATCGTTGACCGCAACGAGCTCTGCATCCTCGGCAAGACCGAGGATTTGCTTGAGTTGGGCGACATGGAAGCCAAGTGGCAAAGCTTCGGCTGGGAAACGGTGACCGTCGATGGTCATTCCTTTGACGAGTTGATGACCGGCTTCGGCAAGATGGGCAAGACCAACGGCAAGCCCCTGGCGATCATCGCCAATACGGTCAAAGGCAAAGGCATTTCCTTCATGGAAGGCCGGTCCGAATGGCACAACCGGATGCCGAACGATGAACTGATGGCACAAGGCCGGCGCGATCTTGGCCTCGACGCGGTGAAGGCCTAGATGGACATGCAAGTGACCCCCGTCATGACTGAAACGCCCAAGCCCAAGTTGATGCGGGATGCGGTCATCGACACGATTTATGCGGCGGCGCAGAAAGATAAGGACATTTTGTTCATCAGCGCCGATCTGGGTGCGGCGGCGCTGGATGATTTTCGAAAAGACCTGCCGGGCCAGTTTATCCATGCCGGTATTTCCGAGCAGAATATGGTCGATCTGGCGTCGGGATTGGCGCTTTCGGGCAAAAAAGTGTTTCTCTATGCCATGGCGCCGTTCATCACGGCCCGCTGCTATGAACAGGTGAAATGCGTGATCGCATCTATGAACCTACCGGTGACTATGATCGCGGTGGGCGTCGGACTTGGCTATGACCATGCGACCCTGACCCACTTCACGCCGGAAGATATCGCCTGCATGCGGGCGCTCAACGGCATCGAGGTGTTGAGCCCGTCGGACGAGGAATCCGCCGCCGCCATCGCCACCCTGGCGATCGACGACCCGGCGTTCCGTTATCTTCGGCTGGAGCGTAATCCCCAGCCGCCGATCTACAACGGCGGGTTTGATGCGGTAATGAACGACGGCATGTGCGAGATGGCGGACGGCAAGGACGTCGCCATCATCGCGTGCGGCTACATGACCCACAAAGCGCTGAAAGCCAGAGAAATTCTCGCGGAGCAGGGCGTTTCGGCCGGGGTAATTGATCTGTTCCGGCTGAAAAAAGTCGATGGCGCGAAATTGGCGGCGATCACATCCAAATATGACGCAGTGCTGACAGTCGAGGAACAGCTCCTTGATGGCGGCATGGGCAGCGCGGTTGCGGAAGCGCTGATCGACGAAGGCGCGATGCCGCGGATGAAGCGGTTGGGTCTCAAAGACGGGTTCGAAATCGTCAACGGGGACCGCGACACGCTGCATGATCTCTATGGCATCGATACACAGCACATTGCGGAGGCCGCTCTGGCGCTCGCCAAGGGCTAGACTGCATGGCCGATCCCGTCATCAAGGTCACCTCCAAGAGCTTTTCAGCCCATCCGGTGCTGCGGGCCGAGTTGCTCGAGAAATTCCCCAATACGGAATTCAATGAAAATGGTGTGATCTGCACCGAAAACATGGTCGCGGACTATTTCCAGGGCGCGGACGGGGCGGTGGTCGGTCTGGAGCCGATCACGGCGTCCGTCTTAGACCGTTGTTCCGGTCTGAAAATAGTCGCCAAGTACGGTGTGGGGCTCGACAATGTGGATCAGCAGGCCTGCGCCGACCGGCAGGTGAAGGTCGGCTGGACCGGCGGCGTGAACCGGCGCGGCGTGGCAGAGATGGCGCTTTGTTACATGATAGGGTTGGCGCGGCACGTGTTTCTGTCCGCACGGAACCTGCGCGACGGCGATGACTGGAACAAGGTCGGCGGGTTCGATCTGAGCGGCAAAACTATCGGGATCATCGGTGTCGGCTTTATCGGCAAGGAGCTGATTTCCCTGTTGCAGCCGTTTGGCTGCAACATTCTGGTGAATGACGTGATTGATCAGTCCCATTATTACGCCCAAGCATGGGTGACTGAGGTGTCCAAAGATCAATTGTTGGCGCAGTCGGACATTGTCACCGTGCATACGCCATTGGACGAAAGCACCCGCCATTTTATCAATGCGGAGACATTGGCAATGATGAAACCGACGGCGTTTTTGCTGAATGTTGCCCGGGGCCCGATCGTCGAGCAGGCGGCCCTGAAGTCGGCCTTGCAAGATGGGGTGATCGCCGGCGCGGCGCTGGATGTCTTCGAGGAAGAGCCTTGCGATGACAAAGAATTTTTGGCTCTGCCGAATCTGATTTGCACGCCTCATACAGGGGGCTCTTCGGCAGAGTCCATTCTTGCCATGGGGCGCTCGGCGATTGGTCATTTAGATAATTATTTCAATGGGTAACGACACATAGTTAAGATGGGATATTGGCTATGAAAGTGTTGGTTTTAGGTGGCGCCGGGTTTCTCGGCTCCTACGTTGTCGATGAGTTGATCAAGCGCGGCCACGAGGTCAGCGTCTTCGATCTCCATGCCTCTCCCTACATCAACGGTTCGGCGACGATGATCGTCGGCAATATCATGGATTCAGCCGCGGTTCTTCGCGCGGTAGAGGGCATGGACGCTATCTATAATTTCGCGGGCCTCGCCGATCTCAACGATTCCATCGACAAGCCGGTGGAGACGGTGAATTTGAATGTCATGGGCAATTTGAACGTGTTGGAGGCCTGCCGCCGCCACAATGTGAAGCGGTTCCTGTATGCCAGTTCGGTCTATGTCTTTTCCCGCAAGGGTGCGTTCTATGGCGTCTCCAAGAAGTCGTCGGAATTGATCGTCGAGCAGTACGGGGAGCAATATGACTTCGATTATACGATCGTCCGCTACGGCTCGGTCTATGGGGAGCGCGGTGATTCAAACAATCGGATTTACCGGATTATCCGCCAAGCGTTGATGAACAAGAAGATCGTCTTTCCCGGCGATGGTTCGGAAGAGCGGGAATACATCCACGGCCGTGACGCCGGCAAGCTAAGCGTCGATATCCTGGAAGATCCGCAATATATCAAACAGAACGTCATTCTGACCGGTGTGGAGCGCTACAAATACGCCGATCTCCTGAGCCTCATCCGGGAAATGATGAATGGCGAGGTGGAAATCGAGATGTTGGATGAAGATTACAAGGGGCACTACGTGCTGACCCCGTATTCCTTTTCGCCCACCATCGGTGTGAAGCTGGTGAACAATCCTGGCATCGACTTCGGCCAGGGGCTCCTGGAGTGTTTCAATCACGTTCACCATGAACTCCAGGAAGAGGGCGTGGTGAAACCCGCCCCCGTGCCTGAGAAGTTCAGCGAGTAGGTTTCCCCGCATGTTCTATGATCTCGCCGCGGATACCTGGGGCCCGGAGGAAAAGGCCGCTATTC
>JAYQGD010000344.1:0-3795 GCA_038140415.1 Rhodospirillaceae bacterium | reverse complement strand
GCATCCCCGCCGGGCCGGTTCTGGATATCGCGCAGATGACCAGCGATCCGCAGGCACTGGCGAGAAACATGGTGCAGGAGGCCGCGCCGACCAAGGTGATCGGCCATCCGGTCAAGTATTCGGCGACACCCACGTCGATCCAGCGGACCGCGCCGGCGCTGGGTGAACACACGGAAGAAGTGCTGGCCGAAGCCGGGTATACTGAGGCGGAGATTGCGGCCTTGATTGCCGCCGGTGCGGCGGGCCGGGGATCGTAGGAGACGCTTGATGAAGATCGTAAAAATGATCTTGGCGGGGGCTTTGCTTTTGGTGTCGGCGTCAATCGCCGATGCACAGGACGCCCGCATTGCGCCGTTCCTGGGGACCTATGTGGGCGAGGTCGTGTTTGCGACGGATCAGGGGCTGGAGAAGCGGGAACTCGACGTCCGCATCCAGCCGGAAGCGGACGGCTTTTCCATTCAATGGTCCACGGTCCGTCAGAAGATCGGCGGCAAGGTGAAGAAGTCGACCCATTTCGTCGCCTTCGGTAATCCGGACCGGAACGGGGTGTTTCTGTCCCAGGGCAGTATCGAGCGCTTCGGCGAAAAGATCGCGATTGATCCGTTGAAGGGCCGGTCCCAGCTTTGGGCTCAAGTCCGCGGCAAGAC
Source organism: Rhodospirillaceae bacterium (assembly GCA_038140415.1). Classification (GTDB taxonomy): domain Bacteria; phylum Pseudomonadota; class Alphaproteobacteria; order Rhodospirillales; family UBA2165; genus JAYPHU01. Next base: position 3,148 of record JAYQGD010000344.1, on the reverse strand, counting down.
CCTCATCATTAATGCGATGGTACAGACCGACCGGGGCGGGCTGGAAAAGCAGGTTTATGAGCGCAAACTGGTGCCCGGCGGGCTGGAGTTGAACTTCCTCCGCACCCGAGACGGCCAGGCGCTCAAGTCGCTTCATGTGAAAATGAAGACGAAGAACCAGCGACAGAATTTGCAATAGGGGCCATTGGTCTTTTCTGTCGTCACCCGCGGACTTGATCCGCGGGTCGACCTTTAAACAATAAAATGGATACGCGGAACAAGTCCGCGCATGACGGCTTGATTAGAATACATATATTAAAAAGGGCGCCGACCGTTACCGGTCGACGCCCCAGAGCGTTTAACAGGGAGGTAGTTTTTAACGCTCTAAACACATGGCGATGCCCATGCCGCCGCCGATGCACAACGTGGCGAGGCCTTTATTCGCATCGCGCCGCTTCATCTCGTGCAGCAAGGTCACCAGGACCCGCGCGCCGGAGGCGCCGATCGGATGACCCAGCGCAATCGCGCCGCCGTTGACGTTGACCCGATCTTCCGACCAGCCCATTTCCTTGGCCACCGCACAGGCCTGCGCGGCGAAGGCTTCGTTGGCCTCGATCAGATCAAGATCGCTGGAGTCCCAGCCGGCCTTGGCCAGGGCGCTCTTGGACGCCGGAATCGGGCCCGCGCCCATGATCGACGGGTCGATGCCCTCGGTGGCCCAGGACTTGATCTTGGCCAGCGGCTCGATGCCCCGCTTTTCGGCTTCCTCTGCGCTCATCAGCACCAGCGCGGCGGCGCCGTCGTTGATTCCGGACGCGTTGCCGGCCGTGACCGAGCCTTCCTTGTCGAAGGCGGGCCGCAGTTTGGCGAGGGCTTCGGCGGTGGTGCCGTGGCGGGGATGTTCGTCCGTATCGACGACGATGTCTTCCTTGCGGGTCTTCACCGTGACCGGGACAATTTCGTCCTTGAAGGTGCCGGCCTTTTGCGCGGCCTCGGCCCGTTCCTGAGAGAGGAGCGCGAATGCGTCCTGCTGATCCCGGGAGATTTGCCACTGCTGCGCCACGTTTTCCGCGGTGATGCCCATGTGGTAGCCGTTGAAGACATCCCACAGGCCATCGTTGATCATGCTGTCGATCAGTTCCGCCGGGCCCATCTTGACGCCGGCCCGCAAGTGCGAGACGTGCGGGGACTTGGTCATGTTTTCCTGACCGCCGGCCACCACGATGGAGGAGTCGCCGGCTTTAATCGCCTGCGCGCCCAGCGCCACGGCCCGGAGACCGGAACCGCACACCTGGTTGATGCCGTAAGCCGTCCGTTCCTTCGGAATGCCTGCGCCCATGGCGGCCTGGCGGGCCGGGTTCATGCCGACGCCGGCCGTCAGCACCTGGCCCAGAATAACCTCGGTGACATCCTCGGCGCTCACACCGGCGCGGCTCAGGGCCTCCGTGATGGCGATGCTGCCGAGCTCATGGCTGGCGGTATTGGCAAACGCGCCGTTAAACGCCCCGATGGGCGTCCGCGCGCCGGCGGCAATTACGATTTCAGTATCCTGACTCATTCAAGTCGTCCTTTCGTCCTCTCAGAGCCGGAGTGAAGTCTAAGTTCAGTCCGGCGATTTCATAATCGCTTCGCCCTTGAGGACCAGTTTGTCCCCGACGAAACAGTTGGTTGTCATCACAATGGTGTACTTTTCCGAATTGACGTCGGTCACCTCGACCAGCGTCTTGACCACGTCGCCGATCATGACCGGCGCGCGGAACTGCAGATTTTGGTTCAAGTAGATCCAGCCGGGTCCCGGAAAGATATAGCCCAGCGTGGCCGAAATATGGCTGGCCGTCAGAATGCCGTGGGCAATCCGCTGGCCGAACATGGTCCCTTTGGCGAACTCCTCATCCAGGTGGATGGGGTTGAAGTCGCCGGACACTTCGGCGAAGGACCGGACGTCCTGATCGGTCACCTGCTTTTCGTATTCCGCCGTCATACCGACAGCGATGTCCTTGATAAATTTTTGGCTCGGCAGATCCACTTTAACTGTACTCCTATACGCTTGTTGTGGTTGTTGGGAGCTTAAACAGGGTGCTCTTACGGGATTAGTCTTTCTTGCCCAGGGCGTCGAGTTGCTTCTGCATCTCCGCCAATTGCCGGCTGAGTTTGTCGAGATCGGCGCCCTCGGCCGCCGGCTTGGCGTCGCCTTCTTCCTCAGCAGCCTTCGAAGCGCCGCTCATCATGCCGAAGGATTCCAGAAACAGCTCGAGATTGCGGCGGCTAACCTCGGCCCAGCCGTTCAGGCCGGTGGTGCCGCTCATCATGTCGGTCATCTGTTTCATGATTTCCTGCTGGTTCTTACTAAAGCTCTCGATGGAATGCTCCATATACTGAGAGAATTGCGGGCCGACGCCGTCGCCATAGAATTTCAGAAGCTGACGCAGCATATTCAGGGGCAGCATGCTGTGGCCCTTGTTTTCTTCCTCGGCGATGATCTGCGCCAGGATAGAGGCGGTCAGATCCTTGCCGCTTTTGGCGTCGATGACGACGAAAATCTCTTCGTCGTTCACCATGTGATGCAAGGTTTCAAGCGTGACGAACTCCCCGGTCGCCGAATTGTACAGCCGCCGGTTCGCGTACTTCTTGATGACAATCGGATCGGGGCCGGTATCCCGCCCGTCGCCGTTGCCGCTTGTACCTGTGTCTGCCACGTTTCAAATCTCCGTCTGCAACGCTGTTAAGGTCTATATACTATAGCACAGAACTTTTGTAACGCAAAATTTTTTTGCAATGCAAAAAAATCTATTGACACCGTCATAAATTGGTCTATATTCCATTCCGTGACGCAAAAAAATCTATGCGCTTCTTAACAATTTACGCATTGCAAAAGGGAAATGACCCATGACCACCAAAGCGAAAGCCAAGACTGCCGCGGCCACTGAAACTGCCGCTGAAACCTTTGAAACCATTGCCAACGTCGGCAAAGAGACCGTTGAAACCGTAATTTCCATGAGCAGCGAAGCCGCTGCCGAGGGTTACAAGAACGCCTCCGCCTACGGCAAGGAAAGCATGGACGCCATGAAAGACGGCTATGACAAGATGGCCGCCTCCGGTAAGGACAACCTGGACGCCTACACCAAGGCTTATGGCGCCGCGTTTGCCGGTTTCGAGGCTTACTACAATC
>JAYQGD010000343.1:0-3797 GCA_038140415.1 Rhodospirillaceae bacterium | reverse complement strand
GTCCGGCGTGATGCGGATCAGGCCGTCGAAGCCAGCCGCGCCGGCCGAGTGATAGGCCGAGCCGACACCGACACCGATGACCTTGGAGCCGTTCTTCTTGCCGCTCTCCTTTTTCTTTTCGTCCCACTTGAACAACTCGGCGCCCTTATCCAGCGCGTCCTTGAGATAGGCGCTGGTGACCGGGCCCTGCTTGGCGCCGTACTTGGCGTTGTTGTCCGGGGCGTTGATGCGACGGATCGCTACCTGGTCGAGGCCAAGCTGACGGGCCGCCTTGGCGATGATGGGTTCGATCGCCGCCGCCGTCTGGTTTTCACCCGGACCGCGTTGCGGGCCGCGCACCGGCGTGTTGGTCAGGACTGAAATGCCGCGCCAGCGCATCGCTTCCGGCTGGAAGACGATGGAGAACGAGTTGCCGGCATTCCGGAAGTCCCAGAAACCGGTGTTCGGTCCGTTGTCATGCACGATGTACATATCGCAGGCGAGAATACGGCCGTCCTTGCGGAAGCCGATCTTGACCCGGCCCTGGAAGCCGGGACGGCCTTTGCCGATGGCGTATTCCTCGGCGCGGCTAACCCGCATCAGGACTGGACGTCCGCCGAGCTGCTTCGACATATGGGCCGGGATTGCCATTTCGGCATACGGCCCACCCTTGGAGCCGAACCCGCCGCCGCAGAACGCGCCGTTGTAGACGAGTTGCGGCGGTTTGATGCCGAGATAGCGTGCCAGACCGAAGGTCAGGAAGCTTTGGCTTTGCGCCGAACCGAACAGATGGCACTTACCGTTCTGCCAATAGGCCATGGCGGAGCGGGGTTCCATACTGTGGTGGGAATAGCCGGCGGTGACGAAGGTTTCCTCGATCACCAGATCGGATTTGGCGAAGTTGCCTTCGACATCACCGAATTGCCATTCCTCGGCCGGTTTGCCCATGGGCAACTTGTCTTCACCGGCTTCGGCGAAGTCTTTGGCCGTCCATTTAATCTTTTGCAGCTTCAGCCGCACGTTGGCCACGTTGCCGTTGGTCCGGGCTTCGGGGCCGCGCGGGAACAAGCTTTCCAGCGGATCGGTGACGTAGGGCAGGGGTTCAAGATCGAGTTTGATCTTGTTCGCCGCCTCGACCGCCGCCAGTTCGGTTTCAGCCGCCACCGCCAGGATGGGCTCGCCGATAAACCGGGGCTCGTTGTTAAGGATCGGGTTGTTGGGCGGCGGGAAGGACGGGACCTGGTCCGCTGTCAAAACCGCCAGGAAGCCCTTCACCTTTTTTGCCTCGGACGTGTCGAAGTTTTTGACCCGGGCGTGGGGCATGGGGCTGCCGAGAATGCGGCAGAATACCATGCCGTCGGCCCGCATATCTTCGGCGTATTTTGCCTTGCCGGTGACCTTGGCCAGGACGTCCGGCGGGATGAAGTCTTTTCCGATGAGGTTATAAGCCATCTTATGCCTCCTTCGCCGCCCGGAGGACGGCATTCGTGTAGTGGTCATACGCGCCGCAGCGGCACAGGTTGCCGGAGAGCGCCATACGCACATCGTCGCGAGACGGGTTCTTGTTGTTGTTCAACAAGGCCACGCCGGACATGATCTGACCGGAGGTGCAGAACCCGCATTGGGGCGCCAGCTCGTCGATCATGGCTTTCTGCAGCGGGTGCAGGCCGCCGTCTTTGCCTTTGAGGCCTTCGACCGTCAGCACCTCGCCCTTGCGAACAGCGTGGGTGAGGGTCGAGCAGGAATAGGTCGGCACGCCGCCGACCAGGACGGTGCAGGCGCCGCATTCGCCGCGGTCGCAACCCAGCTTGGTGCCGGTGAGGCCCAGCTTGTAGCGCAACGTGAAGGCCAGGGTTTCCTGGGGCTCCACATCGACCCGGCGGGTTCTGCCGTTGATCGACAGGCTCAGCAGTTTCGGCTGCGCCGTCTGCGCGGACGCCGTCTTGGCGCCGCGGAACACGAACCCGGCGGCTGAAACAGCGGCGCCGGACGCGATGGCGCCCTTGATGAAGGTCCGGCGGGTTGTCTCCGCCCGGGCCAGTTCCGTAATGGGGTTTTTCGGTTTTTCATCCAATGCCTGGGCGGCTTCGAAATCGAAGTCCTCAGGCAGGAATCGTTCGTCAGGAGCGATGTATTCGGTCATGCGCGACCTCCCTTGCAACAAGTTGAGAAGGCCGGACATTGAACGGACGGACGTTTAGCTTACGCCACACCGGTCAGCAGCCTCCCTGGTAAAAACGACCGCTTGGAAATCCCCTTATTTGTTTGTCATTTCACGGGGACTTTCAGGCAAAAGTATAGGCACAAGTCTGACCGGGCGACAACATGGATTCGCTGGAAATCGGATCACTTTTTGTGGATAAGTGGGAACACACATGGAACGCGGCATATTCAGTTACATCATTAAGAACAGTTTGCCCCAGCAGGTTGTGGTGTTGGTGCTTACGGTTGCATCCTTGCCGTTCTATTACGTCTCTCTCGACATCCCGAAACAGATCGTCAACAAGGTGTTCGACACCGCGCCTCAGGAGGTGCCGGGCGGAGTGACCATCTTCGGCATCGGTTTCGGCAGGTTCACCCAGTTGGAGTTGCTGGCCACTCTGTGCGGCCTGTTTTTGCTGTTCGTGCTGTGCAACGGCGGCTTTAAGTATGTGATCAACGTCTACAAAGGCCTTTTGGGCGAACGCATGCTGCGGCGGCTCCGAGGCCAATTGTTTCAGCGGCTTCTTGATTTTCCGGCGTCCCATTACCGGAACGTGACCAAGGGCGAGATGGTGTCCATCGTCTCCGCCGAGGTGGAGCCCTTGGGCGGGTTTATCGGCGATGCCCTGGCCTTGCCCTTCTATCAGGGTGGACTGTTGCTGACGGCGCTGGTCTTTATCTTTGCCCAGGACGTGCTGATGGGTGTCGCGGTCGTCGCCCTTTATCCGGTGCAGCTTGCCATCATCCCGCGACTGCAGGCCAAGGTAAACGAACTTGGCCGTGCGCGGGTGCGTGAGGTCCGTAACATGTCGAACCAGCTCGCCGAAGAAATCGACATGGCCTATGAAATCCGGGTCAGCAACACCGCCGAGCTGGAGCGGGAGAGGTTCGAGACCCGGCTCGGGCGTATCTTCGACATCCGCTATCAGATCTACAAAAAGAAGTTCTTCATCAAGTTCCTGAACAACTTCATCGCGCAGCTTACCCCGTTCTTTTTCTTCTCCATCGGCGGTTACCTGGTTCTGACCGATGAGTTGTCCCTGGGCGCCCTGGTCGCAGTTCTGGCGGCTTACAAGGATTTGGCGCCACCCTGGAAGGAACTGATCGATTATTACCAGCAGCAGCAGGACGCCCGGATCAAATATGAACAGATCGTCATCCGGTTCGACGTGCCCCAGGAACAGTTCCCGGTGCGTACGCGGGATGATCAGGACCGGTCCGACGACGCCCGGTCCGGGTTCAGCGCGGGCGGGCTACATGTCAGAGACGGTTCGGACGAAATGCTGAGTAGCGTCTCGTTTGCGATTACGCCGGGCCGCCATGTGGCGGTGACCGGACCGATCGGCGCCGGCAAGCGGCTGCTGGTTCGTGCGATGGCGGGGTTAATGCGGCCGACCGAGGGAAGCCTGCATCTCGACGGGAACCCGGTCACGGAAATGCCCATGTCCGAGCGGGCGCGGGAGGTTGCTTTTGTCAGCAACGAGCCGGCCTTCTTTGAAGGGACGGTGTCGGAGAATTTGCTCTACGGGGTCCGCCGGCCCGATGGCGGCGAGGTGGATCAGGACGAGCAGATTGCCGTACTCGCAAGTGTGAAGATGGATCACGACCTTCTGGAA
>JAYQGD010000342.1:0-3811 GCA_038140415.1 Rhodospirillaceae bacterium | reverse complement strand
CTGTATGAGTTGGCAATCTCCGATAACTGCCTGGCACAACTGCCGGGCCAGTCGACACGAGCTACGTCAGGGATAATTTTGGCGCCGAAGTTTTCTATAATCTTCTGATGGATTGTTTCATTTTCCCCAATGCTCTCGATCCGACCGTGGGACGCCAAGATTTGCTCAATAAGTGTCGTTCCTGATCTCGGAAGCCCAACCACAAAAATCAAATTTTCGCCTAGATACTCCCAGGCCGGGAGCTTTTGGTGGCCGTCTGTAGAGTTGTAAAAAGCAATCAACCCATCAGTAAAGCTGTCTTGGACCTGCCGATCATATCGAATGCCCTTATCGAACTGCGCCTTCCGCCGGAACTCGTTGCCCGAGTGGAAATACGAGAAGGCTTTGTCGGCATCACCTTTAAAATTCTCAATACTGGCTAGGGTAAAATGGGCCTTCGCTTTGGCTTCACTGGGCAGTTCCGGGCTGTCACAGAGATGGGAAAGCTGTTCTCGTTCTCTTTTGTCGAAAAGGCTCGGATCCAAACTACCCAGCGAATAATACGCATCGACCAGCTTTGGCGAAATCTCAATTGCTTGTTTGAAATAAGTTATCGCACGGTCCTTATGCCCCAGTTGGGAATATGTCTCTCCCAAACCGTGAAGTGCCCGCGTATTGCTTGGATCAATTGCCAAAACCTTCTCATATACCTCAGTTGCCTCATTCGATTGATCTGCAAGCGCCAATGACGTCGCGAAATTGAGAAGAAGCTCTACATCGTCCGGAACCACCTCTGCCAAACGTCGATGGTAGTCCACCGCCAGCTGATAATCTTTTAAGCGTATAGCGATACTGCATATGTTTTTCAGTGCAGCGACGTGATCCGGGTCAATCGCTAATGCCTCCCGGCAGGCGTCGAACGCAGGTTTCAATCTATCCAAGCGGTAGAGTGTGGCCCCGAGATTGGCGTAAGCCGGCGCAAAAGAAGAATTCGCATCAACGGCGGATTGAAAACATCTGACAGCGTCGTCCCACCGGCTTTCACCGGCATGCAAAACTCCCAAAGTGTTGAAAGCTTCAAAATGACGATGATTTTGTTGAACGACCTTTTCAATGATCTTTATGGACGTCTGCGAATGCCCGGATTCTTTTGCGATTAACCCAAAAAAATAAAGTGCCTGGTTGTTGTCGGGCTCCTCCGCCAGGATCTCTCGCACCAAGGTTTCAGCTTCACTGATTTGGCCGCTTAAAAGCTTTTGTTCTGCTTCAAGTAAACTTTGATGGATGTTCATTTGGATTTTGGCAGTGATCAAGTAGGGCCCGAGCTCCGAATGCTAAACAATCTACCTTCCAAACGACATTTGCCCAATGCCCCCTCTACTCATGCTCCGGCAGGTTGACGTAGCCGCGCTCGATCGTGTGCATCAGCTCGGTGAAGGCGTTGCGGGCTTCCTGGTAGTCCTCGCGGGCGTCCTGGAGTTCCTCGCCGGACGGGTGGGGCTGTCCGGCCTCGCCCAGTTGCAGCGTCAGTTTGAGATATTTGGCCCGGCGCTTGGAGACCTCGACCGCGACCCGCAGCACCTTTTCTTCCGTTAACGGATCGACCACCGGGCGCAGGATTTCCCGGTTGGCGCTGCGGATGGATTGTTCCATCGTCATGGCGAAACGCTGATGGGCTCTAAGATCGTCTTCCATGGGCCTAATCACTCCAAATGTGCGCGAACTGTCCTATAGCTCAGATAGTGCTTTTTCGGCCTTGATACGAGTCAATTGTGGCGCACGCGGGTAAGAACGCTTGCTCCCTTGAAAATTCCCCTGTAATGCCTAGTTCAATTGAGAGGCATTCGCATATTCTTAAACTTTTTCCCGGACCATCGACGACATGAGTGAAACAGAAATTTGCCGTCTAGACGACATTCCCGACAACAACGCCAAAGGCATGGTCGCCGAGGTGGAAGGGAAGAAGCGCAACATCTTCGTCGCCCGCAAAGGGGACGCGGTATTCGCCTATCTCAACTGGTGCCCCCACAACCAGGTGCTGATCGACCAAATTCCGGGACAGTTCTACAACAAGGATTACTCGCTGCTGCGCTGCTCCAAGCACGGCGCGCTGTTCAACATCGACGACGGCGTGTGCGTCGAAGGCCCGTGCGAAGGGGAAAGCCTGACCGCGCTGCCGGCAGTGGTCAAAGACGGCGGCGTCTACCTGGTCGGATAAGGTTAAGGCTTAGCCCCGGCCGCGATAGGGCGCGACGCCCGTGTCCGGGACCCAAACGCCCGCCGGCGGCTCGCCGGTCTGATAAAACACATCGATGGGAATACCGCCCCGGGGATACCAGTATCCGCCGATCCTGAGCCATTTCGGCGATAATTCCGCCTCCAGCCGCTTGGCAATGTCCACCGTGCACGCCTCGTGAAACGACGGGTGATTACGGAACGAGCCCATATAAAGCTTCAGCGACTTGCTTTCGACGATCAGCCCGGTCGGGATGTAATCGATGACCAGATGCGCGAAGTCGGGCTGGCCGGTGACCGGACAGATCGAGGTGAATTCCGGGCAGGTAAAGCGAATCACATAGTCGGTGCCCTCGTGCGGATTGGGCACTGTTTCCAGCTTGGCCTCGTCGGGCGAGGCGGGCAGGGGCGTGGCGCCGCCGCCGAGCTGTTCCAGATCCGAATAATCGCTGGGGGTCATGACTTAAATTATCCCATATCCATAAGGACTTACGGCGCGCACCATATCCGCGCCGGCGGGGCGTGTCTATGTTTGATCGGTGGGGAACGAACAAAAAAGAAGCCGGCCACGAAGGCCGGCTGAGTTATGCTCTTGAGGGAACTAAGAAAGGATGATCATCTCTGATCTGACGCCACTATGACCCATCCCCCCAAATCCGGCTGTGACGAACATCACAAAGGGGTAAAAAAATAAAATTTTATGCATTTTTATGGTGGCGGAGGCCCAAAGGGGGCTCATTCAGCGGGCGAAACGAACCCGAAAACTTTGAAATATAGCGCTAATTCAATGCGTTAGAGCGGACGTCGGCGCAAAGGCCGTTTACCTACACATGAATCCAAATACGGTGATTTTATTCCGGAAATGAAATAACCCGGCTTAGCCGATCACTTTGCGGCCGGCATCGGTCAATTTGCAGACCAGCCAATCGGGTTTGATCGGATTTTTGAACCACGGTTCGGCCCAGCCTTGCTTGATGCAAATTTTCACCGTGCGCTCGCTGACCTTCTGGCCTTCGCCGTCAAACAGGGGCAGTTTACCGCCGGGCTGTTCGAGCCCGCGCACCAGCCAGCGCCGCTGGCTATCGCTGGGTTTGGGTCCAGCCATTTCATTGTGGTTCGCCGCTTCTTTGGTCTGCCCGCTCACGATCTCCCTCCCCGGAACGATGACGACGGGCTATACTAGAGTAGATTGATCGGAAATCCAAATAGGGAAGAGAGGCCCACATGAGCGCGCAATTGGTCTACGTCACCGCCGGCAATCGGGACGACGCGATGAAGATCGGCGAAGCGGCCGTCCGGGGACGGCTGGCGGCCTGCGCGAACATCCTGGGTGAGATGACCAGTATTTATTGGTGGGAGGGCAACGTTCAGAACGATGGCGAGGTGGCGATGATCCTGAAAACCACGGCGGAAAACCTCCCGGCGCTGATCGACAAAATCCGGGAGATACACCCCTACGACTGCCCCTGTATCGTCGCGCTGGACATCGAAAAAGGCAATCCGGATTTCCTCAATTGGATTGAGAAAGAAACTGAATAATATACTGAAATAATTATATGTTTTTATTATATTTCAGATTTTGAATTAAGATCGATTT
>JAYQGD010000341.1:0-3811 GCA_038140415.1 Rhodospirillaceae bacterium | reverse complement strand
CCGGCGGCGACCTGCTGTTCCTCGGTCAGTTGCCGGTGGGTGGTGGAGGCCGGGTGGATGATCAGGCTGCGCGTGTCGCCCACATTGGCAAGGTGAGAGAACAGGTTCACCGTCTCCACGGTTTTGACGCCGGCGTCATAGCCGCCTTTCACGCCGAAGGTGAAGACGGCGCCAGGTCCTTTCGGCAGATACTTGTTGGCGAGATCGTGGAACGGGCTGTCTTTCAGGCCCGCGTAGGAGACCCACTCCACCGCCTTGTGTCCGGCCAGGAACACGGCCACGGCCTGGGCGTTGGCCACGTGCCGTTCCATCCGCAGCGGCAGGGTCTCGATCCCGGTGATGGTAAAGAACGCGTTCATCGGCGCCATGGCCGGGCCGAAATCCCGGAGCGCCACGGCCCGCGCCTTGGTGGTGAAGCCGAAGTCGCCGAAAGTCTCATAGAAGGTGAGCCCGTGATAGGCGGGCTCCGGCTCCGACATGGAGGGGAACTTGCCGCTTTTTGCCCAATCGAACTTGCCGGACTCGATCACCACGCCGCCCATGGAGGTGCCGTGGCCGCTCAGGTATTTGGTGGTGGAATGAACGACGATGTCCGCGCCCCAATCGATCGGATTGTGCAGATAGGGCGACGCCATGGTGTTGTCGACGATGACCGGGATGCCGGCCTCACGCCCGATCTCCACCACCTTTTCCAGATCAACGATGATCCCGCCGGGGTTGGCCAGCACTTCCAGGAAGATCGCCTTGGTCTTGTCGGTGATGGCGGCGCGGAAGTTCTCCGGCTCGGTCGGGTCAACGAAGGTGCAGTTCCAGCCCAGTTTCTTGAAGCTTAGTCCGAACTGGGTGATGGATCCGCCATAAAGATTACGCGATGCCACGAACTCACCGCCGGGCTCCAGCAAGGTGAAGAACGTCAGAAATTGTGCCGCATGACCGGACGCGGCGGCGACAGCGGCTCGGCCGTTTTCGAGCGCCGAGACCCGTTCTTCCAGGACAGAGACCGTCGGGTTGGTGAGCCGGGAATAGATGAAGCCGAAGCGGGACAGGTTGAACAGGTCCTCCGCATGCTCCGCATCTTCGAAGACATAAGACGTGGTCTGATAGATCGGCGTGTTGCGCGCACCGGTCAGCGGTTCCGGCCGGGCGCCCGCATGGATGGAGCGGGTTTCGAAACCGTAATTCTTGGGCTTACCGCTGCTCATGGTTCAGCCGAACCGTTTGGTGTTGCGGGGCAGGCGAGGGCGCTTGGCGGAGATGATCTTGGAGTTCACCCCGCTCCAGGACAGTTCGCTGTAAAGCCGGCCGAATTCGATCTTGGGGCAGCGGTCCATAATGACCTTGAGCCCGGCGGCTTCGGCGCGCGCCGCGGCCTCGTCATTGCGCACGCCCAACTGCATCCAGATCACGGTGATGCCTTTTTCCTTGGCCACCGCGATGGCCTCGTCGGTGATGCCGCCGGCGGCCTCGGAATTGCGAAAGATATCCACCATCTGAAACTGATCGGGGATGGACGCCAGATCGGCATAGACGGTCTCGCCCAAAAGCATGTTGCCGGCCTCCCTGGGGTTCACCGGGATCACCCGGTAGCCCTTGCGCTGCAGGTACTTCATGGCGAAGTGGCTGGGCCGGACCCAGGACGCGCTGGCGCCGGGCATGGCGATGGTCTGCACCGTATCCAGAATGTCCGCGAGTTCGTCGTCGCTGTAGCTAAGGTCAGTCACGCTCAAAATGCCACCCGGTTACCGGCCTTTCCATTTGGGATCGCGCTTTTCCAGGAACGCGCCCATGCCTTCCTTGGCGTCGTCATCCATGACGTTTTCCGCCATCACGCCGCTGGAAAAGTCATAGGCCGCGTTCAGGTCCATATCCATTTGCCGGTAGAACGCCTGTTTGCCGAGGGACACCGTCCGGGTCGAATGCTTCAGGATTTTTTGGGCGAACTCATCGACCGCCGAATCCAACTCATCGGCCGGCACCACCTTATTCACCAAACCAAATCGGTAGGCGTCATCGGCGCTGAACATCTCCCCGGTCAACAGCATCTCCATCGCATGCTTGCGCCCCACCGCCCGGCCGATGGCGACAGCGGGGGTGGTGCAGAAAACGCCGATATTGACGCCCGGCGTGGCAAAGCGGGAGTCATCGGACACCACCGCCAGATCACAACTCGCCACGAGCTGACAGCCGGCGGCGGTGGCCACCCCGCGCACCTTGGCAATCACCGGCTGGGGTAGTTGGGTGAGGGTGGTCATCATCCGGCTGCATTGCAGGAACAGCTCGCTGCCGGCGGCCTCGTCTTCCAGCCCGTGCACTTCCTTCAGGTCATGACCCGCGCTGAACACCGGGCCGTTGGCCTCGATAATCACAACTTTGATGGACGTGTCGGGACCGATCTCGTCCAGGGCGGCCTGCAGCTCGCTCAGCATCTCCGCCGACAAGGCATTACGCCGGGCGGGCCGGTTGAGGGTCAGGGTGCAAACGCCCGCGCCATCATCCCGGCGCAGCAGGATCCGGTCTTCAGCGGTTGTATGGGTGTCCGGCGGCATGGGCTTTCCCTCGGTTGGTCCCCGTTTCGTTTCCTCGACTCACCGTCTAAACTTGCCGTGTTTCCCCATCGGACCGCAAGGGATAATGTGCGCCGGCCCCCGGCGAGCCCCTTACGGCCGCCCAATATAACTGTGGTATTATAATACCAAATTTATAACCATCTGAATTTATTATATATTTTGATGTTCGGCGTCGAAATAAGCCGTTGACTTGAGCGTCCGCCGTGGCATACTCCCCGCCGCTTTGGCCGGAAGCCCCATTCGGGGGCGGATCGGCCGTTTGATATTAGGAACATGAAAGCCAACTTGCGATGAAAACTTATTCAGCCAAGCCGGCGGATGTGCAGAAAGACTGGTTCATTATCGATGCGGAGGGCCTCGTGCTCGGCCGTCTCGCCAGCCAGATTGCCATGCGTCTCCGCGGCAAGCACAAGCCGATGTACACGCCGCACATTGATTGCGGCGACAACATCGTCGTCATCAATGCGGAAAAGGTCGCGTTGACGGGCAACAAGCGCACCGACAAGACCTATTACTGGCACACCGGTTATCCGGGAGGCATCAAAAGCCGCACCGCCGATAAGATCCTGGACGGGAAGTTCCCGGAACGGGTCATCATCAAGGCGGTGGAGCGCATGATCTCCCGCAACCCGCTGGGCCGCCAGCAAATGAAGAAACTGCACGTTTATGCCGGACCGGAGCATCCGCACGGGGCGCAACAGCCTCAGGAGCTCGACATCGCCGCCATGAACGCGAAGAACAAGAGGAGCGCCTAACCGATGGCTGACGAACCCAACGCAATGCAGGAAGCGCTTGAAGAAGCTCAGAAAGCCGCCGCCGCGGAAGAGGCGGCTCCGGCTGCTGATGCCCCTGCGGCAGAAGACGCTGCGCCCGTCGCGGCGCCTGCCGATGACAACGCGCCCAAGCTCGACGAGCATGGCCGCTCTTACGCCACCGGCAAGCGGAAGGATGCGGTCGCCCGCGTCTGGATCAAGCCGGGCAGCGGCAAGATCACGGTCAACGGCCGGGAAGTGGAGAAGTATTTCGCCCGTCCGGTGCTGCGCATGATGATCGGTCAGCCTTTCGCGGTGGCCGAGCGTGTGGATCAGTATGACGTGCTCGCCACGGTCACCGGCGGCGGCTTGTCCGGCCAGGCCGGCGCTGTCCGCCACGGCATCTCCAAGGCGCTGACGCTCTATGAGCCGGGCCTGCGTCCGGTGCTGAAGAGCGGCGGCTTCCTGACCCGTGACAGCCGCGTCGTGGAA
>JAYQGD010000340.1:0-3823 GCA_038140415.1 Rhodospirillaceae bacterium | reverse complement strand
GTACTAAAATGATGAAAGCTCTGACGAAATTCACCAAAACCCTCTGGAAAGAGGAATCCGGTGCGACCGCCATTGAATATGGTCTGATCGCCGCACTGATTGCCGTTGTGATCATCGCCGCCGTTACACTGGTCGGCACCGATCTCGGCGCCATGTTTAATAATATTTCCGACAACCTCTAATCTGATTACAGGTTGCCCGGGCGGCGTTCTCCGCCGCTCCGGAAAGATTACATCCAAGGCATGGAGGAGTTCTCTTCTCCATGCCTTGCTTTGTTTAGTAACCCACTTACCGCTGCAGCCGGATAACCCGCCATGGAAACCCTACTGAGCGGCATCTATTGGCTTAGCGTGGCGGCCTTCGCCGGCGCCGCCGTCTACGGGGCGTATAGCGATGTCCGGTCGCGGATCATTCCCAATTGGGTCTCCGTCGTGGTTGCCGTGTCTTTTCTGCCGGCCGCTCTCATTGGTGCTTCGGACCTATACGACATCCTCATTCGCTACGGGATCGGTCTCGCCCTGCTGGCGGTGTGCGCCCTGCTGTTTGCGCGCGGGATGATCGGCGGTGGCGACGCCAAGCTACTGCCGGCCTGTAGTGTCTGGATGGGACCCCAAGGTGTCGCCGGCTTTATCATTCTGACCGCCATCATCGGCGGTATGCTGGCGGTGATTGCCCTGATATCGAGGAAAAAGAACCAGGATGACAAAACGCCGCAAGGTCTCCCTTACGGCGTCGCTATTTCATTGGCTGCGATCCTGATGATCGCGATTAAACCGGTGCTGCCCTAGCCCGGCCCTGGCTTATTTCTTCATGGCGTGTTCGCCCAAAATCCCGATCATGTCGCTGGCCAGGCCAACCTGGTATTGCTGGTAGAGAATAACCACGCCGAGAAAGATGATCAGCCCGATCACGGCCCCGGCGGTCGTGTTCGAGACGAGAAATCCGTTTTGGGACTCTTTACGGGTGGCGTTTGCCATGGAATCCGTAGCCATAACGAGCTCCTGTTGTCATCTGGGATACTACATAAATCATATGATTAATTTCGGCTGTGATTCAATAGGCAGGGCCAAAGGGAATTCCGTATCTAGTTTCTCCGCCGCCGCCAGCCCCCGGCGTACGGCCTCATCCATGTTGATGTATTCAAACTCGGCGTTGCGGCCCAAACTCTCAATTCCCAAATCTTCGAGATAGTCGAGCGCCAGCTTGAGATTTTCCGAGTAATCAAATGTGCGAACCACATAGGCGTACTCGGTCCGGTAAACCTGACTGAAATCAACCGCGTCTGGATCAAGAAGGTTCATCTCGGCCAAGCCGTCCACGGTTCGGCGAATGAGAGTCTCGTCGTCCAATTCATGAACGCCGTCCCCGGCGTTGGTGGTGATCTCGGCCGCCACCGCCATGTGCCCGGCGGGCGCACCTTCATCGGTGAAGTTCAAGGGAAACGACAGCCGGTGAAACAGGTACTTTGTCTCCGGCACATAAATCGCGGTGTAGGGCGGCGGTTCACTGCTGCGCGCGCCGATCATCACCAGAGACAGGGAATTGAACTTAAGCCGTTCCACCGCACGGAGGACGTCCCCCGGCACGTCCGGCAGCGCGCGGAGAAGCGACTGAACAGGAATGGTAGAGACCAGTTTCTCGTAGCGCTTTTCCCGGGCCCCGTCGCCGACGATCCACGCGTCATTGTCACGTGATACGGCGGTGACCCGGAAGCCGGTTTCCACCGGACCGCAGTCCTCGGCATAAGCTTCGGGCAAGGCCTCGATACCGCCAGTTTTCGGGTAGTAGAAATAAAGCTGGTGGGTATAGCCCTCGGTCTCCACCCCGACCGCCGCCTTGATCACGTCTTCCACCGGCGGCTTGGGCACGCGGCCTTCCACCCAGTCCATGGACATCTGATCGGCGCCGATGTTCCAGATTTTTTCGTTGTAGGGCAGCATGTATTTTTCAGCAATGCCGGTGCCGAATGTGTAATAGATCCATTCCTTGAAATTCGCGGGCTCGGGATGGTCGTTGTTCAAATAGTGATACAGGCACTCGTACCGGTCTTCCGGTGACAAATCATAGAGCCCGTTCTCGAACGGATATTTGACATAGCGCCCATCGAAATAAATGACATTGGCCCGCCGGCGCTTTTCCGCATTGTCGCCGAGCCGTTCCAGCATCGCGTCCATAATTTCCTGATTGCGCGAGAACAGTATGTGCGGCCCGCCGACGTCGAACGTGTAACCGCCGGTCAGCAGGCTCTGGCAGTGGCCGCCAATGCGGCTGTCCGCTTCCAGGATTTCTGTGTCGTGACGGCTCGCGCCCGCGAAAATAAGTCCGCTGAGCCCGCCGCCGAGGATGCCGATTTTCATGACTTCCCTATAGCATACGCTTTCCCGCCTTTCCGCCTTTAATCGCCGAAACCCCGTTGATAGAGTGACGCGCCAACGCTTTCCAAGGACCGCCCGTGACCGATATCGGATCAAACATCACCGTCGCCATGATCACCCGAAACGAGGAAGGGGCGATCGGCAAGGTGGTCGGCGATATCCAGGCCGCCCTGCCCTCCGCTGAAATCATCATCGTCGATTCAAGCGACGACAATACCGCCGGGATCGCCGAGCAGATGGGCGTCACCGTCATCCGCCAATATCCGCCCGAAGGCTACGGCCCAGCCATGAACAAGGCGCTGCGCGCCGGGACACGCGCGGTCACCGTGACTCTGGACTGCGACGACACGTATCCCGTGGACCGGATTGAACCCATGGCCAGGATGGTGCTCGAAGACGGCTATGATCTGGTGGACGGCAACCGTCTGGCCCGCAAACCCGCCGCCATGCCGTGGCTCAACTATCTCGCCAATTGGGGGTTTGCCTGGATGGCGTCGGTCTTATTCTTCCGCCGGATCAAGGATCTGCACAGCGGCATGCGCGCCTATCGCGCCGGCTTGCCGGCGGAACTGAATTGTCCGCCCAATGGAGCTGCCTTCCCTGTTTCGCTATTATTGATGCCCATCCGTACTGGAAAAAAGTTCGGTGTGGTGGATATTCCTTACCGCATCCGCATTGGGGAAAGCGTGATGGATCCGCTGCCGTCCGCCTGGTGGACATTGAAGCGTATCCTGGCGGTCCGGTTCGGCGGCGGCTAGGGTCGGCCGGCCCGCAATGTCCGGCAGACGCGTTTGAGTTTGGGCAGTTTACAGATCACCCGCCACACGGTTTTGGGGATTTTACCGGGCGGCATCCCCCGCGATACGCCGACCCGCTGGAAATAACGCACCGGTGCCTCGATTACCCGGCCGCCCATGGCCTCAATCCGAAGCGCGATCTCTGAGCCGATCAGGTCCCGGCTGACCCAGTCCTGGGCGGCGACTTTCGCCAGCATCTCCCGCCGGTACAGGCGGAATCCGCTGTCCGCGTCACGGAGCCGAGTGCCGAAATAGGCCCGTAAAAGCGCGTTGTAACCCGCCGTAAGCGCCTGCCGGTAGACCTGATCCTGGCGCTGCACCCGCCGGCCGATCACCAGGTCCGCGCCAACGCGCACTTCGTACAGATTCCAAAAATCCGCGTAGTCGAACTTACCGCCCACATCAGCGAAAAACACAAAAGCATTTTCGGCCGCCTCGACCGCATCCCGAAAAGCCTTCACATACCCCTTCCGCTCCTCGGAGGTCAGGTGCGTTGCGCCCAATTCAGCCGCCAAACGGGCGACGATCTCTGAAGTGCCGTCGGTGCTGCCGTCCTCGGCGATCAGGAACTGGGAGCCCGGCAGTTTGCCGATGATCTGTTCCTGAATCGCGCGGACATCCCGTTCGATCACGGCGGCTTCATTATAGACA
>JAYQGD010000339.1:0-3838 GCA_038140415.1 Rhodospirillaceae bacterium | reverse complement strand
TCGAAATCAAGCTGTGCTTCGTTCTTACGGGTCAGCATGATGAACCGAATCACATCCTTGCCGACCTCGTCGATCACCTCGCGGAGCGTGATGAAGTTGCCCGACCGCTTGGACATTTTCACCGGCTCGCCATCGTCCATCAGATTGACCATCTGGCAGAGCTTCACGTCGAGCGCGCCATTGTCCTCGGTCAGCGCCTTAACGGCGGCCTGCATGCGTTTCACGTAGCCGCCGTGATCCGCGCCCCAGACGTCGATCATGTCGGCATAGTCGCGCTTGAACTTATCCAGGTGATAGGCTATGTCGCTGGCGAAATAGGTCCAGGAGCCGTCGGACTTTTTCACCGGCCGGTCCACATCATCGCCGAATTCCGTCGCCTTAAACAGGGTCTGAGGCCGGGGTTCCCAATCATCGAGATTCTTGCCCTTGGGCGGTTCCAGCACGCCGGTGTAAATCAGGTCCCGGTCTTCCAGACTTCCCATCACCGCATCCACGCCGCCGGCCTCCACCAACGCGCGTTCGGAACTGAATGTGTCGTGTTCCACGCCGAGGGCGGCGAGGTCGTCCCGGATCAGATCCATCATGGCGTCAACGGCGAAGGCGCGGAGCGGTTCGAGCCACTCGGCCTCGTCCTTGCCCAGCCACTTGTCGCCGTCCGCGTCCTTTAACGCCTTGCCCGCGTCAATGAGGTAATCGCCGGGATAGAGGCCTTCCGGAATTTCGCCGATGTCTTCGCCATGAGCCTCGCGGTAGCGGAGGTGCAGGGACCGGGCGAGGGTGTCCACCTGCGCGCCGGCATCGTTGATGTAATATTCCTTGCAGACGGCATAGCCCGCCTTGGCCAGAAGCCGCGCCAGCGCATCACCGACCACCGCGCCGCGACCATGGCCCACATGCATGGGGCCGGTCGGGTTGGCGGAAACGTATTCGACGTTGACCTTTTTGCCCCGGCCCAGATCGGAGTCGCCATAAGCAACCCCTGCGGCGAGAATGTCCTTCAACCGGTCCAGCCAAAAACCATCGGCCAGGCGCATATTAATAAAGCCGGGGCCGGCGGCCTCCGCGCTGGTGACCTCGTCCAGCTCCTGCAGCTTGGCAACGATCAGCTCCGCTAGGTCCCGGGGCTTCATGCCGGCGGCTTTGGACAGCACCATGGCGGCGTTGGTGGCTACATCGCCATGCTCGGCCTCGCGGGGGGGCTCCACCGCAACCCGCGACGTGTCCAGCCCGGACGGCACCGCGCCCTCCCCGGCCAGGGCGTCCAGGATGGCAATCACCTTGCCGTGCAAATACCTGAAATGATCCATCGGTTGAGCGCCCATTAGTACGACTTCGCCCCCACATCGATGAGGCGGGTATGTTCCTCAATCGCAAACCGGTCGGTCATGCCGGCGATATAGTCGGCGACCACCCGCGCAGTTTCTTCGGTCTCCGGCGCGCCGGCCTTGAGCTGCCATTCAGGCGGCATGCTGCGCGGCTCCTTGAGCAACAGGTTAAACAGGTTGCGGACGACCCGGCGGGATTTACTGGTCATGCGATTGACTTTGTAGTGGCGGTACATGTTCTCGAACAGGAAGTCTTTGAGGCTGCGATCGATCCCGGTCATCTCGTCGGAGAAGGCGACCATGGGCTGATCCAGGTGACGCACCTCGTCGGCGCTTTTGGGCGCGGCCTCTTTTAGCCGCCGGTTCGTTTCTGTCAAACAGTCCGTGACCATGGCGCCGATCAGTTCCCGCACGGCTTCGTGGCGCAGCCGGGGCCTGCTGATCCCGGGATACTTGGCCCGCGCATCCTTGAAGATGTCGCCGACCAGCGGCACATCCGCGATGTCCTCGACCGAGAACAGGCCGGCCCTGAGACCGTCGTCGATATCATGGTTGTTATAGGCGATATCGTCAGACAGCGCGGCCACCTGCGCCTCGGCGCTGGCGAAGGTGTGAATTTCCAGATCGTGTTTGTCGTTGTAGTCGGTGATGTCCCGGTGGATGTCGCCGCTGAGCGGCCCGTTGTGTTTGACGATCCCCTCCAGGGTTTCCCAGGTCAGGTTCAACCCGTCGAATTCGGGATAGCGTTCCTCCAGCCGGGTGATGACGGACAGCGACTGCGCATTGTGGTCGAACCCGCCATACGGCTGCATCAGCTCGGAAAGCGCATCTTCGCCGGCATGGCCGAACGGCGTGTGGCCGAGGTCATGGGCCAGGGCCAGAGCCTCCGCCAGATCCTCATCCAATTGCAAAGACCGGGCGATGGACCGCGCGATCTGCGCCACCTCCAGACTATGGGTGAGCCGGGTACGAAAGTGATCGCCCTCGTGATTGACGAAGACCTGCGTTTTGTATTCCAGCCGGCGGAAGCCCGACGAATGGACTATCCGGTCCCGGTCCCGCTGGAAGCAAGTGCGGGTCGGGCTTTCCGATTCGGCGTAAAACCGCCCCCGACTTTGAGCCGGATCGCAGGCATACGGGGCGCGATTGATATTTGTCATGGTCATCAAAATCTTTGCGGCAACCTACCTGTGCGCCGGATCGGACGCAATGTCGGTCCCCGGTGCGGGCAGTATTCGCGTTGACTTCGCGTCAAAGCGGATTACATAGCAGCTTAAGATGTTATGATTAATAAAGTTTGAGAAAAACCGGATAAAATTCATGAGCGACGCCCATCAACTGACTGTCACCGAAAGCGCGGCCAAACGGGTCGGCCAACTGATCGCCGGTGAAGGCGATTCATCGCTGATGCTGCGTGTCGAAGTCTCGGCCGGCGGCTGTTCCGGCTTTCAATACGGGTTCGACCTGGAAAAGGAAGTCAAAGACGACGACAAGCTGATCGAGGCCCATGGCATCAAAGTGGTGGTCGACGAGATGTCCCTGGAAATCCTGAACGGGGCCGAGGTCGACTATGTGGACGATCTGGTCGGCGCGTCCTTCCGTATACGTATCCCCAACGCCACGGCATCCTGCGGCTGCGGTGTGTCTTTCTCCATGTAAGCTTCTTTTCTATACTAGCTGTGTAATTGAACATGGCCGGCGGAACCGGCGGCCCAAGGATGCCCCATGACGAAAATCGCCACTTGGAACGTGAACTCGGTGAAAGCACGCCTGCCCCTGTTGCTGCGCTGGCTGGACGAGTTCGACCCGGACGTGGTGCTGCTGCAGGAACTGAAATGCGTGGACGAGGCCTTCCCCCGGGAAGAGGTGGAGGACAAGGGCTATAACGTCGCGGTGAAGGGCCAGAAGACCTATAACGGCGTGGCCATCCTGTCCAAGTCCCCCATTGATGTGGAGCTGACCGAACTGCCCGGCGATACGTCGGACGATCAGGCAAGATATCTGGAGGCCTTTACCGGCGATATCCGGGTGGCGTCCATCTATCTGCCCAACGGCAATCCGGTGGATACGGAGAAGTATCCCTACAAGCTGGGCTTCATGGAGCGGCTGTATAAGCGGACCCAGGAGCTGTTGGCCCTTGAAGAAGCGTTCGTGCTGGGCGGGGACTTTAACGTCATCCCACATGACCGGGATTGCTATGACCCCGAGGCCTGGGAAGGCGACGCTCTTTTCCGCCCGGAGACCCACGCCGCGTTCCGCAAGATCGTGCATCTGGGCTTGACCGATGCGTTCCGCGCGTTCAATCAGGACGGCGGACGCTATTCTTATTGGGATTACCAGGGCGGCGCCTGGAACAAGGACAACGGCATCCTGATCGACCATTTACTGCTCTCGCCGCAGGCCGCCGACCGGCTGGAAGACGTGGGCATCGATAAGACGCCCCGGGGCTGGGAACGGCCGTCCGATCACACCCCGGGCTGGGGGGGGTGGGGGGAGGCGGGACGGGGTGGAGG
>JAYQGD010000338.1:0-3848 GCA_038140415.1 Rhodospirillaceae bacterium | reverse complement strand
TGCTGGAACGCAAGGGCGAGAAGACGCTGCTGGTCACCACCCGTGGATTCCGCGATGCGCTCCGCATCGGCTACCAGAATCGGCCCGATCTGTTCGCCCTGGAGATCATCCTGCCAGAACAGCTCTACTCCGACGTGCTGGAAGTGGACGAGCGCCTCAGTGCCGAGGGCGAGGTGCTGACAGAGTTGGACGAGGCCCAAGCCCGCGCCGGGCTGCAGGCCGCCTATGACCAGGGCTACCGGGCCGCCGCCATCGTCTTCATGCACGGCTACCGCTACACCGATCACGAGGCCCGCGTGGCGGCCATCGCGCGCGAGATCGGCTTTAGCCAAATCTCCGTCTCCCACGAGGTGAGCCCGCTGATGAAGCTGGTCAGCAGGGGCGACACCACGGTGGTGGATGCTTATCTCTCGCCAATCCTGCGCCGCTATGTGGATCAGGTGGCTGGCGAGCTGGGCGACGCACCGCTGATGTTCATGCAGTCCAACGGCGGGCTGACCGATGCGCGGCTGTTCCGGGGCAAGGACAGTATCCTGTCGGGACCGGCCGGCGGCGTGGTCGGCGCGGTGGGCACCTCAGCCCTCGCCGGGTACGACCGGATCATCGGGTTTGACATGGGCGGGACGTCGACCGATGTATCCCACTATGCCGGCGCTTATGAGCGCGCGTTCGAGACCCAGGTAGCCGGTGTGCGTCTGCGCTCCCCCATCATGCAGATTCACACGGTGGCGGCGGGCGGTGGCTCCATCCTGTTCTTCGACAGCGCGCGCTTCCGGGTGGGCCCGGACTCCGCCGGCGCGGACCCCGGTCCGGCGTGCTACGGCAAGGGCGGGCCGTTGGCCGTGACCGACGCCAACGTGCTGTTGGCCCGCATTCAGCCGGAGCATTTTCCGAAAGTCTTCGGGCCCGAGGGCAATGCCCCATTGGATGTGGACGTCGTCCGGCAAAAGTTCGCGGACCTGGCCCAAGAGGTCAGGCGGGCAACCGGGGAAGCCAAAACCCCGGAAGAAATCGCCAGCGGGTTCCTCACCATCGCGGTGGAAAACATGGCCAACGCGATCAAGAAAATTTCCGTGCAGCGCGGCTATGACGTGACCCGCTATGCGCTCACATGCTTCGGCGGCGCGGGCGGCCAGCACGCCTGCCAGATTGCCGACACGCTGGGGATGGAGACCATCTT
This sequence comes from Rhodospirillaceae bacterium, assembly GCA_038140415.1. Lineage (GTDB taxonomy): Bacteria > Pseudomonadota > Alphaproteobacteria > Rhodospirillales > UBA2165 > JAYPHU01. The sequence goes on along the minus strand of JAYQGD010000338.1, from coordinate 2,668 downwards.
GATCCACCCGCTGGCCGGTGTGCTGTCGGCCTATGGCATGGGCCTGGCCGAGGTCCGCGCGCTCCGGGAAGCGGCGGTGGAGCTGGAACTCAGCGCCGGCATCGCCGGTCAACTGGCGAACGCCGTATCTGACTTGGAAACCGCCGCGCAAGCCGAACTGGAAGACCAGGCCATCGTCAGCGATAAGATCGCCATCTCGCGCCGCGCCCGCATTCGCCTGGCCGGCACCGACACGCCGCTGGAGATCGACTTTAAGGATGTTTCCGAGATGGAGGCGGCGTTCCACGAGGCCCATCGCCGTCAGTTCGGTTTTGCCGATACGGGCCGGGGGCTGATTGTTGAGTCCCTCGCCGTGGAGGCCGCCGGCACCATGGACGTGCCGCCGGAGGTTGAGCTGCCGGCGTCCACCGGCGGCGATCCGGAACCGCTGAGCAAGGCCGAGGCCTATCTGGACGGCGCGCCCGCGGAGACGCCGGTGTTCGACCGGGCGGCCCTTCAACCGGGGCAAAAGATCACCGGCCCGGCGATCATCATCGATCCCACCGGCACCACGGTGCTGGAACCGGGCTGGCAGGCAGAGCTCAATACTTACGGCCATCTGGTGCTCACCCGTGCCGTCCCCCGGCCCAAACGCCAGGCCATCGGCACCGACGCCGATCCGGTCATGCTGGAAGTGTTCAACAATCTCTTTATGTCCGTGGCGGAGCAGATGGGGGCCGTGCTCTCCAACACGGCAAGCTCGGTGAATATCAAGGAACGGCTGGATTTTTCCTGCGCTATTTTCGACACCGATGCCGGGCTGATCGCCAACGCGCCGCATCTACCGGTGCATCTGGGCTCCATGGGCGAGGCAGTGCGCGCCGTGATCGATCAGCGCCGCGCCACCATGAAGCCGGGCGACGTGTTTGCGCTGAACGCACCCTATAACGGCGGCACCCACCTGCCCGACATCACGGTGATCACGCCGATCTTCGACGAGGCCGGTGACGAGTTGTTGTTCTATGTGGCGTCCCGCGGCCACCACGCAGATGTGGGCGGAATTACGCCGGGTTCCATCCCCGCGTTCAGCCACACAGTCGATGAGGAAGGCGTGCTGATCGACAATTTCCAACTGGTCAGCGAGGGCCGGCTGCTGGAGGACGATCTCCGCGCGCTGTTGGGCTCGGGTAAGTATCCGGCCCGCAGCCCCGATCAGAACGTGGCGGATTTTAAAGCGCAGATCGCCGCCAATGAAAAAGGCATGCAGGAACTGCGCAACATGGTGCAGATGTTCGGCCTCGACGTGGTCCGCGCCTATATGGGCCATGTGAAGGACAATGCGGCGGAAAGCGTGCGCCGGGTGCTGGATGCGCTGCCTGACGGGTCGTTCAACTTAGCCCTCGATCACGGCGGGCAAATCAATGTCAGCATCAGTGTCGATAAGACCCAGCGCCGGGCCACGGTGGACTTCACCGGCACGTCCGCCCAGTCAGACACGAACTTTAATGCGCCGAGCGCCATCTGCCGGGCGGCAGTGTTGTATGTGTTCCGGGTGTTGGTGCGGGATGACATCCCGTTGAACGACGGCTGCTTGGAGCCCATTGATCTGGTGATCCCGGACGGCTGTTTGTTGAGCCCCAAATATCCGGCCGCCGTCGTCGCGGGGAATGTGGAAACCTCCCAGGCGGTTACGTCGGCCTTGTTCGGCGCGACCGGCGTGCTGTCGGCGGGGCAGACCACCATGAACAACATCACCTTCGGCAATGCCCGGCATCAATATTACGAGACCGTCTGCGGCGGCTCCGGCGCGGGCGACGGGTTCAGCGGCACCGACGCCGTGCACACCCATATGACCAACACGCGGCTGACCGATCCGGAAATACTGGAATGGCGCTTCCCGATCCTGCTGGAGGATTTCCATATCAAGGCGGGCAGCGGCGGTGCGGGCAAATATCATGGCGGCAATGGCGCGATCCGCCGGCTCCGGTTCCTGGAGGCCATGACCGCCTCCATCGTCTCCTCGAGCCGGGAGAACGCGCCGTTCGGGCTGAACGGCGGCGGTGCGGCCGCGCCCGGCAAGAACTATGTGGACCGCGTGGACGGCAGCCGCACGGAGATGAAGGGCGCGGATCAGGCGGAGCTTAATCCCGGGGATGTTCTGGTGGTGGAAACGCCCGGCGGCGGCGGCTTCGGCTAACGATACTTCAGGCTATTTCGGCGGACTTTCGAGCAACCGCACCAAAAGCTGCCGGCGTGCGCTGACGTAGAGCAATACGGCAATGAACACGGCCGTTACCATCAGCAGCGCATCCTGGAAACCGGCCAGACTGGACAAGGCCCCCAGGATCATGGCGCCGGTCGGCAAACCGCCCCGCATGACGATCCCCCAGAGCCCCATGACCCGGCCCCGCATCTCGCCGCGAATGGCGGTCTGGATCAGCACCTGACCGTTGATGCTGGGATAGGTGATGGCAAATCCCATGGCGGCGGCGAGACCCACGGCAATCCAAAAATCCTGATTAAAGGCGAACCAAATCTGCAGCAGCACATCGAACGCCAGGAAGATGATCATGATCTTGATCGCGCCGTGCACCTTGGAGAAATTCGCCACCGCCAAAGAGCCCAACACGGCCCCAATCCCCGTCGCCGTCGTCAGGATGGTGAGCCCGTCCACGCCCCGGTTAAAGAT
>JAYQGD010000337.1:0-3851 GCA_038140415.1 Rhodospirillaceae bacterium | reverse complement strand
CTGTCGTATTGGCGATCACCTTGTCCTTTTGGTCGTGATAGACGTTGGCCATGGCTTTGAGAACGTCCGGGAAACCCGGCCGGCCATACCGGCTCTCCGGCGGAAAGTACGTTCCGCCCCAATAGGGCTCGCCGTCGGGGGTGAGGAACACGGTCAGCGGCCAGCCCCCCTGCTCGCCCATGAGATTGATCGCCGACATGTAGATGGAATCGATGTCCGGCCGCTCTTCCCGGTCCACCTTAATGTTCACGAATTGTTCGTTCATCTGAGCAGCGATCTCATCCGATTCGAAGCTCTCGTGCGCCATCACATGACACCAGTGGCAGGCAGCATAACCTATTGATAATAAAACAGGTTTATCCTCTTTCTTGGCGATTTCAAAGGCCTCGTCCCCCCACGGCAGCCAATGTACCGGATTGCTTTTATGCTGAAGAAGATAGGGGCTGGATTCGGCGCCCAACTGGTTTGTGAGATCGGCCATGGGGTGTTCCTTGCTGTTTCCCATACTTTATCGGGTTCGAGCGGCATAAGAAAACACTTCCCAAAAAGAGGTTCACAAATGCCGCCGCTTCTGACTAAATGGCGCGCTTTTCTAAAGACCAGCTAAGTGTTTGTTTTGATTCAGTAATGACCGACTCTTTCACAGCCGAATCGATCTTCGCCTTGTCCAGCGGCGGCGGCAAAGCCGGCATTGCCGTGTTCCGCCTGTCCGGGCCGGCGACGGCGGAGGCTATCAAGGCGCTTACGGGGATTGTGGACCCGGAACCCCGTCGCGCGCGCCGAGTCAAGATCGCCGATCCGACCGCGGGAGAAGAGATCGACGATGGGCTGCTGAACTGGTTTCCCGGCCCGGCCAGTTTTACCGGTGAAGATGTTGCAGAATTTCATCTTCATGGCAGCCCGGCCGTCGTTGCCGCCATGACGGAAATCTTTTCAGCGTTGGATGGCTTCCGGGCAGCCGAGCCCGGCGAGTTTACCCGCCGCGCTTTTGACAACGGCAAATTGGATCTGACCCAATCGGAAGGTCTCGCCGATCTAATCAATGCGGAAACCTCGGCACAGCGGCGTCAGGCCCGCCGGCAGATGAGCGGCGAGTTGGCCGAGCTCTACGAGGGGTGGCGGGACCGGCTGGTCCATGCCGCCGCCTTGTTTGAAGCGGAGATTGATTTTTCCGACGAGGACTTGCCGCCGGGCCTCCGGGCGCAGGTGGACGAAGAGATTGCGACGATTGTCTCCGAGATCGAAGATCACCTGGATGACAACCGGCGCGGCCAGGCCATCCGCGACGGGGTTCAGGTCGCGATTATCGGTCCGCCGAACGCCGGCAAATCAAGCCTGCTCAATTGGCTCGCCCGCCGTGATGTGGCCATTGTGTCGGAGACCGCCGGTACCACCCGGGACGTGATCGAAGTGCATCTGGACCTGGCCGGCTTTCCGGTGACCCTGGCGGACACGGCGGGCATTCGGGTGAGTAATGACGCGATCGAGGCCGAAGGGGTCCGTCGCGCCGAAGACCGGGCCCAGCTTGCGGATTTTAAAGTCGTCGTCTTCGACGGCGCGACCTGGCCCGAGATTGATGACGCCACGGTAAAACTGATCGATCCGGCGGCGGATATTGTCTTGGTGAATAAGTCGGACCTGGAATGGCGGCTGAAAGACGGTGTGGGTCGTCTCCCCTGCCCCGCTACGCCGGTGTCGGTACAAACCGGCGAGAATCTTGTGAACATTTTACGCGCTATTGAGGATCGGATCAAAGAGGCCTACGCGCCGGCGTCGGCGCCGTCCTTGACCCGGCAGCGGCATCGTGACGCTTTGGCCGGTTGTTTGGAGTCCCTCAGGCGGTTTCAGGAAGCCCCAGCCACCGAACTGGCGGCGGAGGATTTGCGGCTGGCGGTTCGGGCGTTGGGGCGGATAACCGGGCGGGTCGATGTGGAGGATATTCTCGACGTCATATTCAAGGAATTCTGCATCGGAAAATGAGGACTCGTGAGAGGGGTATGTGTTTCACGTGAAACACTATATATGGGAAACATTGACGCCTTACTCACATGATCATGATTTCATTACAGAGTCGGACTCGGCTCCTAAAAATAATAATTCACCCGCCCTTTTGCGTTCCATGGCGCATTCAATTGACTTCCGAATCGGACCTGCCTACATTCCCGCCCCATGGAGATGTCAGGCCCTCTTAAATCATATGATGTGATCGTTGTCGGTGGTGGTCATGCCGGTACCGAAGCGGCCGCTGCGGCCGCCCGCTTCGGGGCGAAAACGTTGTTGGTCACCCATAAGTTGGAGACCATCGGCGAGATGTCCTGCAACCCCGCCATCGGCGGCCTGGCCAAGGGCCAGCTGGTGCGGGAAATTGATGCTCTGGACGGCATCATGGGCCGGGCCATCGACCGGGCCGGCATCCAGTTTCGCATGCTCAACCGCTCCAAGGGGCCAGCCGTGCGCGGCCCGCGCGCCCAGGCCGACCGCAAGCTTTATCGCGAGGCGATCCAGGATATTCTGCAGCATCAGGACAACTTGGACATCGCCGCCGGCGAGGTGGACGATCTTTTCTTTGATGATCAGAATCATCTCAGCGGTGTCCGGCTGAAGTCCGGTGAAAAGATTGCCTCCCGGCATATTGTGATTACCGCCGGCACGTTTTTGCGCGGCATTATTCATATGGGCGAAACCCAGATTCCGGCCGGCCGGGTCGGCGAGGCGCCGGCGCTGGGTCTCTCCCAGACATTTGAGCGGCTGGGATTTCGCCTCGGACGTCTGAAAACCGGCACCCCGCCCAGAATTGACGGCCGCACCATCGACTGGTCGGTGACAGAAGCCCAGGCGGCGGATAATCCGCCCATTCCTTTCTCTTATTTGACGGACCGGATCTCGGTGCCGCAGATCGAGTGCCACATCACGACGACCACACCGGAGTCTCATAAGCTGATCGAAGCAAACCTGCATCGGGCGCCCATGTATTCCGGCCAGATCGAGAGTACGGGCCCGCGCTATTGTCCGTCCATTGAAGATAAGGTTGTCCGGTTTGCCCATCGAGAACGGCATCAGATTTTCCTGGAGCCGGAAGGTCTGGATGATCCGACGGTCTATCCAAACGGCATTTCGACCAGCCTGCCGGAAGATGTCCAGCTCGCGTTGCTTAAGACCATTCCCGGCCTGGAAAACGCCACCATGTTCAGGCCGGGTTATGCCATTGAATATGATTATGTGGATCCGCGGGAGCTGCTGGCATCTCTGGAAACCCGCCGGGTGCCAGGCCTGTACTTCGCCGGCCAGCTCAATGGGACCACGGGCTATGAAGAGGCGGGGGCTCAGGGCCTGGTGGCGGGATTAAACGCCGCCCGCGCCGCCGCCGGCTCGGACGCTTTCGAGCTGGATCGGGCGGATGCCTATATCGGGGTGCTGATCGATGATTTGACCACCCTCGGCACGTCGGAACCTTATCGCATGTTCACCTCCCGGGCGGAATATCGGCTCCATCTTCGGGCCGACAACGCAGACCAGCGGCTGACGCAGATGGGCGTGGCGGCGGGGTGCGTCGGGACCGAACGGCAAACCGCCTTTGAGGAAAAGCGCGCCGCCCTGGGCCGCGCTCGGGATACGGCGCTCTCTTGCGCCGCCACGCCGAATGAGCTCGCTAAACATGGCTTCAAAATCAATCAGGACGGCGTTCGCCGGACGGCGATGGATCTCATGGCCTATCCTGATGTGACCATCGATCGGTTGACGGATATCTGGCCGGCTTTAGCTGAGTTCTCGCCCGCTGTGCGGGAGCAGTTGGAGATCGAAGGTAAGTACGCCAGCTATCTGGACCGTCAGGAACCGGACATCCGATCCTA
>JAYQGD010000336.1:0-3869 GCA_038140415.1 Rhodospirillaceae bacterium | reverse complement strand
CGTCCGGACCATGCCCTTGAGCTGAGCCAACAGCTTCTTGCCGTCCCCAGTCAGCACCAGCGCATAGGACCGTTTGTCCACAGGCGACGGCTTCCGCTCAACCAGTTTTCGGGCTTCAAGCCCGCCGATGACCGCGACCATCGTGGAACGCTCAATCCCCACCGCCCGCGCCAAGGCCGATTGGCTGAGGCCCGGATTGGCCCCAATGAGCGTCAGCACACCGTATTGGCCGGGTGTGATCTGCACCTCCCCCATCGTGCCGACAAAATCATTGAACACGGCGACCTGGGCGCGCCGGAGGTGATAGCCGACAAGGCTCGGCAGATCGTCAAAATCGACATCGCCGGACTCACCTGTTTTGACTCCGTCAGGCGCCATCGCCGCTCACCATTTCCTTAAGCTTGAACCGTTGCAGCTTACCCGTCGCGGTCAGGGGCATGGCGTCCACATAGTGCATCTGACGCGGACACTTGTAGATCGACATTGCCTGGATCAACTGCTGCTGCAATTCATCCTCGAACGCGGGCCTATCCTCACCCACCTCGGGAGCGACCAGGAACAACGCCAGCCGGATCAGCCCGTCTTCGTTGGGGATGCCGATCACCGCCGCCTCGGAAACCTTGGGATGCAGCATGACCTGCTCCTCGATCTCCGCCGGGCTCACCCATTGGCCGGAGATTTTGAGCATGTCATCCGAGCGTCCTTGATGTTCATACATGCCGTCATCATCGATGACGAACATGTCATTGGTGCAGTACCAGCCGTCCTTGAACACGGCTTCGGTACGCTCATCCAACTGCCAATAGCCGTTGGCGACAGAGTCCATCTTGATCCAGAGTACGCCGGGCTCATTAGGTTCGGTCACTTCATTGCCGTCGAGATCAATGATCTTTACCTCGGTCCCCGGCGTCGGCACGCCGCAGGTGCCGGCTTTGATTTTATCGGGCCGGTTGGCCAGGAACAGGAAGCAGGTCTCCGTGGCCCCGATCCCCTCCAGCGCCGGCCGGCCCGTCGCCGCCATCCATTGATCAAACAGGGACTGCGGCATCTTCTCGCCGGCAGTCATGTAATAGCGGACGTTCTTAAACGCCGGTTTCTCTGCCGCGCCGGAGCGCAGCAGATTGCGGTAAAACGTCGGCACGCTCAGCATAATCGTCGGCTCGTAGCGCTCCACAATGTTGGTCACCAGTTCGGCGTCGGGCCAATCGGGATGCAGAACAACCGTCGCGCCGAGCCGCAGCGTCGAGAGGAAGCAGTGGGCCAGGGAAAACGCGAAGAACAGTTTGGACGTGCCGTAGACCTTGTCCCCCGGCCCGACACCCAACAGGTCCCCCATGAGGTGTTCGGCCACATAGATCGTGCGCTGGGCGTGCACCACGCCCTTGGGCTTACCTGTCGTGCCGGAGGAATACATCCACAGCGACACATCGTCCGGCCCCAGATCGACGGGCGTCAGATCTGTTGAGGCGGCGGCCATCAATGACGGCAGGTGGAGAAGGCCGTCTTCTTCCGTATCGGTAACAATGACTTGCGGCGCATTGCTCGCCAGCGGCGCGCCTTCCCGCCACAAGTCGAGGAACATTCCGTCCAGGACAAAGGCCCGGCAGTCGCTGTCGTCGATGGTGTAGGCAATGTCGCCGGGGCTGAGCCGCAGGTTAAGGCCCACCGGCACCGCACCGATCTTCAACAGACCCAGATACACATAGATAAAAGCCGGGGTATCGCGGACCATCATCAGCACCCGGTCGCCGGCGCCGACCCCGAGGTCCCGGAACGCAGTGCCGGCGGCGTTGGCCCGGGCATCGAGCTCCCCATAGGTGACCGTTTCGTCGCCGCATAGAATGGCCGGATCATCTCCCTGGCCACGCGCAAGCGACGGGCCGAGAATCTCGGTCGCCATATTGATACCGGCGGTCTTTGAACCTGACATGCCCGCTGGAAGTCCCTGTTTCGTTTTTGTTAACCGTTGCCGCCTAAAAATTCAAAAAACCGGCACGGCCTGACAATTGTTAGTGTACCGAACTATATTATGGTACGGAACCTCAGGTTTCGAACAAAAAATCCGGCTGGAAAATAGATATGGCGCGTCGGGCTGTGACAGACCATACTATCGCGGAGGAAGTAAGATGATATCGACTGTTAAACACCAATTCCGGTCCCGCGGGACCGCATCGCGCGCCGCTTTTGTTGTTGCGGGTGCACTGTTCGTGCTGTCTGCCTGCACGGCGGCGAGTGAGTTTAAGAGCCCCCGGTATGCGGACAAGCAATCAGCGGATGCGGCGGCGTGCGACGCCAAAGCGGAATACCTGATCAGCCGGGATATGGGCCACGAACGGTCATTTGCCGATTCGCAACGGGACACGCTGTCGGTGCACTTTGCCAATTACGACGCCCGGAAGCAGCGCCGCAGTTACTACGCCGACTGCCTCTCTCAAAAGGGAGTGGGCTCTACCTCTAAGACTCAGTAGGAGCCGATGCCGGTCACAAAAAGAGGCGGCCCCCAGGCCGCCTTTTTTGTTTGCCGGGCGGTCCGGCTGTCGTGATCAACAGGGAGGGGTAAGCTGTCGGCTCGAATTCTTAGTGGACCGGCCGGCGATAGCGGCGGAAGTCGTCGATGCCCATCTTAATCAGACGGGTCGGCGCCCGCAGGATCTTGCCGCCGATTTTAAACAGGTTCTGTCCACGGTCATGGCGGCTGGTGTCGGTCATGTCGGTGTCTGGTAAAGTCGCAAAATTGTTCATTTTCTTCTCCTTTCGACTTCATGCAGGCTGAGCCCGCAATTTCTTGGGTTGAGATCAATCTAGCCCCGCCCAAGCTCGTCAAAAAGCGCTCATATCTCGGACCTGATATGCATTAAATGCATGAATAGATTTATTATATTACAATAGTTTATTATATATTCCCTAATTTTTTATGGATTTTCGGCTCTAAATTTAACTAATTCCTGCAAATTTCGAATGCCTTTAACATCTTTAAACCGCATGATTTTCCGCATCAACCTTGCCATAGTGCGCCATGGCCACCGCACCCCTTGATCAAACCTCGTCCCTCTCGTCCTTGATGCAGCAGCTCTCGGACGCCGGGATTTCGTTGTCCGAGGAAGCGCTGGACAGCCTGCTGCAAGGCGTCGCAGCCGCGCCCGGCGCCGATGGCGGCAACGGCCCGGCGAACGCCTGGATAGACATGCTCGGCGCAGATCTGCCGGCCGATCTGCGGACCGGTCTGGCCCGGCGGTTAGAGGCCGTGCTTGAGAGTTCGGATAACGGTCTCGCCCCGCCCTGCCCCAGCGGAGAACGGGTCAGCGCCCTGCGGCAGGAGCTGGCCGCCCGCAAACTGGATGGATTTGTCGTCCCCCTGGCCGACGAACATCAGGGCGAGTACGTGCCTAAACGGGCGCAACGGCTCACCTGGCTGACCGGCTTTACCGGTTCCGCCGGCACGGCCATTGTTCTGAAGGACAAAGCGGCGATCTTCGTCGATGGCCGCTATACCCTGCAGGCGGCAAACCAGGTGGACGCGTCGGTGTTCGATATTGTGCCCTTGGCCGAAACACCGCCGGCCAAGTGGATTGGGGCCAATTTACCCGACGGAGCCAAGCTGGGGTTTGATCCCTGGCTCCACACCGCGGACGGCATGCGGCGATTGTCCGGCGCCTGCACCAAAGCCGGCGGCGCCCTGACGCCTGTGGAAACCAACCCGATTGATCAGCTTTGGACCAACCAGCCGGCCGCACCCCTGTCGCCCATGGCCCTCCAATTACCGGACTTCGCCGGGGAGAGTTCTTCGGACAAGCGGCAACGTTTGTCCGAAGAGCTTAAGAAAGCCAAGCAGGACGGGGTGATCCTGACCGCGCCCGACTCCATTGCCT
>JAYQGD010000335.1:0-3869 GCA_038140415.1 Rhodospirillaceae bacterium | reverse complement strand
CGGCCGGGACAACTGCGTGGAGCTGTTTAGGCTTTTGGAGTCCTCTGACGGCGTCTTTAAGGCAAACGAGCCAGTCCGGCTTTGACCCGCCGGAGCGGTATGGACGACTCGATCGACGCCACGCCCGGCACCTTCGTCAGTTTCCCAACCAGGAAACGTTCGAAATCGGCAAGTCCGGTGGTGGCGATGCGAAGGAGATAATCCCGGTCGCCGGTCATCAGCCAGCAATCGACGACCTCCGGGAAGTCCTGGATCACGTCCTCAAAGGTCGCCAGGATATTGTCCACCTGCTTCTCAAGTTTGACCGAGACAAACACCGAAAATTCGAAACCGAGAGCCGTTTCGTCGATCAGCGCGGCGTAGCCGGTGACGATACCGTCCTCCTCAAGCCGGCGCAGGCGGCGCGCCACCGGCGACGGGCTCAGGCCCACCTCGGTGCTGAGTTCGTTGAGCGTGGCGCGGCCATTTTTCTGCAGCGTGCGAAGGATCGCGGTATCAAATCGATCAATTGGAGTTGTTTCCATTATCATTATCCATTTAATTGGTAAATTATGCTAAATTATCTTTCAAATGCGATAATTTAGCAAATTATTGCCGCGCTGAATCGCCTAAATTGGGTCGTATCAAATGTAATCCTCAAAAGGTGCGTACAGATGGCGACAGCGGACCACTCTCAATTAAAAGTGATCGAACAACGCCTCTTATGGCTGAGCCATTGGATGATTCATCACGCCAATCATATCCGGCCGAACGAGGACGAAATCAAAGTCGGTGGCCACCAGGCATCGTCCGCCTCCATGGTCTCCATCCTGACCAGCCTGTATTTCTCGGCGCTTGGCCCCGAAGACCGGGTCGCAGTAAAGCCGCACGCGTCACCGCTGTTTCACGCCATGCAGTACCTTATGGTAAATCAGACCCGGGAGAAGATGGAAGCGTTCCGCGGGTATGGTGGTATTCAATCCTATCCGTCCCGGACGAAAGACATTGATGACGTAGATTTCTCCACCGGTTCCGTCGGTCTGGGCGTGGCCATCACGGTATTCGCCTCTTTGATCCAAGACTATCTCGACGCACGGAAATGGACGGGTGACCGGCCGATGGGGCGTATGGTTGCGCTGGTCGGCGACGCGGAATTGGATGAAGGCAATATTTACGAGACTCTCCAGGAAGGCTGGAAGAATGATCTCCGGAACTGCTGGTGGGTGATCGATTACAACCGGCAGTCCCTGGACGGGGTGGTGCGGGAAGGTCTGTGGAACCGGATCGAGAAAGTGTTCGAGGCGTTCGGCTGGGACGTGGTGCGGATTAAGTACGGCGTCCTGCAGGAGGCCGCGTTCAAAGAACCGGGAGGCGAAAGCCTCAGGCGCTGGATCGATGAGTGTCCCAATCAGGTTTACGCCGCCCTAACCTATCAAGGGGGCGCGGTTTGGCGCGAACGCCTACGTGAAGAGCTGCGACAGGACAAGGACGCCATCGCGTTGATTGATGGCCGCAGCGACGACGAGCTGGCGGCGCTGATGGAAAACCTGGGCGGGAACTGCGTTGAGACCATGGCGAAGACCTTCGGCGCCATCGACCATGACCGGCCGACATGCTTCATCGCTTATACGATCAAAGGGTGGGGGACACCGATTGCCGGTCATAAGGATAATCACGGTGGCCTGATAACGCCGGATCAGATGGCGGCGTGGCGGCAGCGGATGGGTGTGCCGGAAGGCGAGGAATGGGAACCGTTCACCGGCGTCGCCGACGTTCCTGCGTTACGGAGCTTTCTCGACAAGGCGCCGTTCTTCGCAAAGGGCTTCCGGCGTTATAGCGATCAGTCAGTAAATGTTCCCGACATAGAGACGCCGGGGGACGCGAAGATTTCCACCCAAATCGCTTTCGGCAAGATCCTGGACGGCTTGGCGAAACAGGACAGCGATTTGGCCGGCAGAATTATCACCATGTCGCCGGACGTGACCGGGACAACCAGTCTGGGGCCGTGGGTCAATCGGCGAAAACTGTTCGCCCGCACGCCCGTCGAGGACGTGTTCCGGAACGAAAATATTCCTTCGACGGCCAAATGGGAATTCACGCCCGACGGACAGCATTTGGAACTGGGTATCGGCGAGATGAATCTGTTTTTGGCCCTCGGCGCGGCAGGGCTTTCGCACTCGTTGTTCGGCAAGCGGCTGATCCCGATCGGCACGGTTTATGATCCGTTCGTCTGCCGCGGGCTCGATGCCTTGAACTACGCCTGTTATCAGGACGCTCGCTTTATGATCATCGGGACACCGTCGGGTGTGACATTAGCGCCGGAAGGCGGCGCGCACCAGTCGATTAGCACCCCGTTAATCGGCATGAGCCAGGATGGACTGGCGGCCTTCGAACCGGCCTTCGCGGACGAGCTGGCGGCGATCATGGCCTGGTCGTTTGAGTATCTGCAACGGGACGGCAAAGGCGACCTTGATGAACGGACCTGGCTCCGCGATGAAACCGGCGGTTCGATTTATCTCCGGCTTTCCACCAATCCGCTTGAGCAGCCCCATGACCGCTCCGGTGCAGACTTCAAGCAGGGTGTCGTTGACGGCGCCTATTGGCTTCGGGAACCGGGACCGAATTGCGAGGTGGTCATTGCCTATCAAGGAGCGGTTGCGCCGGAAGCAATCAAGGCCGCCGGCATGATTGCGGAATCACGACGTGATGTCGGCGTATTGGCGGTAACCTCGGCGGACCGGCTGAATGCCGGTTGGACAGCGGCCCAACGGGCGCGAGCGCGGGGTGTTGCCGGCGCCAGAGGACATGTAGAGATCCTGCTGGAGGGCCTGCCGACCCACTGTAAATTTTTCACGGTGATCGACGGACATCCGACGACGCTGTCATGGCTGGGTGCAGTGTACGGACATCAGACTGTTCCCCTCGGCGTGGAACATTTCGGTCAAACGGGAAGCATCGGTGATCTCTACGCTCATTTCGGCATTGATGTGCGCTCTATTGTCGAGCGGGTAGAGGGGCTGAGCACCGGCAAGCCGGTCTTCGCGTTGAGGGCTGTCTGACCCTTCGCTCTTTCAGTTCTCCTGCCGGGCAATCGCCCTGGCTATGTCGGCGAGCCGGACGCCGCCCAGAACGTTTCCATCGTTGTCTACGACCTTGGCGGTGACGTTGGGAGAGCCTGCCAATAGCTTACCGGCCTCGGCCAAGGAGGTGTCGGCGGCGAGGTCCGGACCGTCGAACATCATATCTTCATCTTGAGCGATGGCGTCGACGGTGACCACACGGCCTCGGTTGATGTCCTTGGTGAAGTCCTGGATGTAGCCGCTGGCCGGCCGCAGCAGAATATCCTCCGGCGCACCGTTCTGAGCGATCTCACCATCCCGCAGGATGGCGATGGCGTCGCCGAGGCGCATGGCTTCGTCAGGATCATGGGTAATAAACAGAACGGTCTTCTTGAGTTCTTTTTGCAGTTCCAACAATAGGTCCTGCATCTCGGTCCGGATCAGTGGGTCAAGGGCGCTGAACGGTTCGTCCATGAGAAGAATGTCGGCGTTCATCGCCAGTGCGCGTGCCAGACCGACCCGCTGCTGCATACCGCCGGAGAGTTGCGAGGGATAGGAGTCCTCGTAGCCTTTGAGCCCCACTTTCTCGATCCAAGTCTGCGTCTGCGTCCGGCGAACGGCCGAGTTGTCGCCGCGCACGCCGAGCCCGAAGCCTACATTGTCCGCCACAGTCCGGTGTGACAGCAGGCCGAAACGCTGAAACACCATGGAGACTTTTTCCCGGCGGAAGAGTTGGAGTTCTGTCTCGTTCAGGCCAAGCACATCCCGGCCGTCGATTAGCACCCGGCCGGCCGTCGGTTCGATCAGCCGGTTGATGTGGCGCACCAGGGT
>JAYQGD010000334.1:0-3870 GCA_038140415.1 Rhodospirillaceae bacterium | reverse complement strand
TTTCGCGCGCGCCATGGCAAGCAAACTTGCTTGCAGGACTAAGGCCTGCTGAAGACGAGAGAAGCCCAATAGCTGTACCAATGAGCATCCTGTCCTTTTGGCGGGTCAATCATGTGCACGGCGTTCAGAAGCCAGGGACCGGCATGGGGCAGGGGCACAGTTGCCCGTCCCGATGAGTCGGTGCGGAACTTTTTCGGTTGCTTCGGATCGGATTTCGAGAAGGCGGTGACTTGAACATCCGCCAGGGGCGTTCCCCGAAAATAGAGCCGGACCGGCAGCGCCTCGTCGGGGCCAAGCCGATAAGGATTGCGTTCGGCGACCAGCTCTAACGGCAGTCCGGTCAATTGGTCTTGGCCTTCTGCGGCGCCGGCCCCAATCAGCAGTTTTGCATCCCGTTCATAGAGTTCCTTGATCCCTGTTCGCGGTTTCTCCCCACTGTCGTGCCGCGGCAGAATTCCGCGAATGCCCTGTTCCTGAATATAAGCGTCAAATTTCTCCCACTCTTTAAAGGTGAGATCGAGCGGTTTGCTGTGATAAACGACAATAGCCAGGCCGGGCTCCGACAGAGCGATCTTCGCTGCCGGCAGATCACCGTTCAGGCCTTTGATCTCTTGAGCCCGCCCCTTGGCATGCAACGAGAAGCGCACAAACTCATCATCCAAATAGGGAAAGGAGCTACCTTTAAAAAATTGCCCCACATGGATGGTGACCGGCGCGGTTGCCCTTGCGGGGGGTGAGTAGTCGGTTGTTTCGAGCCAGAATTCGTGCGCCACGGCGGGCCACGCCAGGAGCACGACCATGCTTATACCAAAGCACTGTTGAAGTATGCGGCATATTTTCCGGCCGGGGCTGTATTCAGGCTTGGCGCTTTCTATCATTTAAGAGACCCGCAATTTGTTTTAAGAAGTATCTCACGCGCCGCCTGTCGGGGCGCCCGAGCGCTGAGACCGTATACTGATCCGTTTGCCATGCCGCGTCTATCACCCATCGCCGTTATCTTGTCCATTTTTTTACCTTGGACGGGCCCGGCACCGGCGGAAGCCCATGAAATACGCCCGGCGATTGTTACCGCCGTGTTCCACGACGGCGGCAATTATACAATTGAGTTCACCGGCAACCTGGAAGCCTTGTTGGCGGGGATCGGATCCCAACATGACGATACCGACGACTCTCCTCTGGCACAGACATATAATCAATTCCGGAAACTGCCGCCCGCCCGATTGACCGCCAGGATCAATACCTTTGCGCCTCGACTTCTCGATGGGCTGGAGATTGCCTTTGATGGAATGAGGTCCCGGCCGGCTCTGGAAGAAGTTCAGGCGCCGGCGGTGGGCGATCCGGATTTGGCGCGTACCACGACACTTATTCTGAAAGGGCGAACACCACCGGGGGCGCCATTATTTACCTGGCGTTATGATCCCGCCTTTGGTGACAGCGTGCTTAGGGTGCGCCGGGCCGATGACGGCAGGATGGCCGCCTTTTGGCTGAAGAACGGGGAGCGTAGTCCGCCGGTGCCGGTGACGGGCGCGCCGCCGCCGGGTGTGATGGAGACGGCCTGGCGTTATATCGGGGTCGGCTTTGCCCATATTCTCCCGCTGGGGCTGGATCATGTCCTGTTTGTGCTGGGGCTGTTTCTCTTGTCGACGCGGCTCAGACCACTGATCGTGCAGGTGACCAACTTTACCATCGCCCACACGATTACCTTGGGGCTATCGATGGCCGGTGTTTTCAGCTTGCCCGCGGCGCTTGTTGAGCCGTTGATTGCGCTTTCCATCGTGTTTATCGCGGCGGAGAACTGGTTTACCGACAGACTGACCCCGTGGCGGCCTTATATCGTGTTCGGCTTTGGCCTTGTGCACGGGCTCGGCTTTGCCGGCGTGCTCCGGGAGCTGGGTCTCGCACAATCTGATTTTCTGCTCAGCCTGGTGTCGTTCAACATCGGCGTGGAGCTGGGCCAGCTTACCGTTATTCTGGCCGCCTATTGCGTGGCCGGCTTTTGGTTCGGCGATAAGCCCTGGTACAGGGCCGCGGTGGTCCGGCCGGCCTCGGCCCTGATTGCGCTCGCGGGTCTATTCTGGTTCGTGGAACGGATTGTCTGAAAACTACCTCTGCAGAGCCTCACTGCGGAACTGGCGCGCCCGCATCAGGATGGCGTTCTCCAGCTGGGTCGTGGTGGCGGGCTGTACCGCCGCCTGCTGCCAGCCGCCCCGCTGATCGCGAATCTGCCGGAAGACGGACACCCGGACGCCATCTGCCCGCAACGCCTGGTCCAGAATAAATACATTTAGCTTGAACTGCTCGTTAGGCGTTTCCGGTGGTGCATACCAGTCGGTAATAATAATGCCGCCGAACGGGTCTGCGGACGAAATCGGCCAAATCGAGAGTGTATCCAGCGTCGCGCGCCATAAATAGGCGTTCACACCGATTCCCGTGCCCGCACCGCCGGTTCGCGGTACGGCTTTCGTTCCCCCGCCGAAATTCAGGGCGTCCGGCCCAAAGACTGATTCCCGCTTGCTCATATCCACGACTTCCCCGTCAATGGTCTGTAGGTCCGGGACCTCGCCCCCTTCACAGGCGGTTAGTATGAATACGGCGGCCAGCGGAGCCAGGAGCAGTTTGAGCTTCATGATAGGAAACGTACCTTTAAATTAGGCCTGAAAAAGGCAAAAATCTCAGATTTATACCAAGTTTTGGAAACCAGTTTCACGGCTATAACACATTTTAACGGGCCTGCTAACAATTTCCGACAATGTACCGATTCGCCGGACAATCGACACCTGACACCAAGGCTCATAAATCCACCTCAGATTCATCCGGGACCCGGTGTCTCATTTTCGCACTATATCCACTAACCCCCTCTAAAACCGGATATTTTGGTTTGTTGTAATTTTACAACATAGAGAGAAAATTGGCACAATCTGTATCTAATTCTGTTGACCGAATCACCTGATCGTGGCTCTATACCCGCGATCAATGGTTCTTCAGCCTATCTCGGGCAATGACGCCTATAGGGGGAAGAATTTTTAGGAGGAGTAACATGAAAAAAATCCTATTTTCTACCACGGCTCTTGCTGCGGCCGGTATGCTGGCTTTCTCTGCCAGTGACGCCCAAGCCGGGTCACACAGCAAAGCAAAGCCGCTTTCCATTAAGGTCGGCGGTTTCATGCACGCGATGGTCGGTTTTTCCGAGCAGAGCGGTTCTTTCGAATCTTCGTCCAATGCCACCGGTCGTGTTGGCTATGATTCCTTCAACCAGTGGAATGACACGGAAGTTTACTTCCGCGGCACCACGAAGCTCGACAACGGCATCTCCGCCAGCGTCACCATTCAGATCGAAGCCGATCAGGCCAACAACGGCACGCAGGTCGACGAATCTTATCTGAAATTGACCGGTGGTTTTGGTGATATCCGCTTGGGCAGCACCAAGAAGGCTGGTTTCGTTCTGGCTCACGGCGCCCCGCGCGTCGGTAACGTGCCGCTGACCAACAACGACACCGACAACTGGATCGTCAAGCCGGCTGAAGTTGCCACCGGTTTGAACTTCACGCATGTGGGCGGCGGCGACAACATGAGCGTCGTTTACATCACGCCGAAGATCTCCGGTCTGCGCTTGGGCTTGACCTATGTCGCGTCCACGTCTGACTCCGATGCGCCTCCGGCCGTTGGTGGTAACGCCGGTCAAGATTCTCAGATTTATGACGCCATCGTGTCTTATGAAGACAAGGTCGGCAGCATGGATCTGAAGGCTGACATTGCTTACAGCGAACAACACGGCACTGCCAACAACTCTTCCAGCTTCTGGCGTGGTGGTCTGAACATCGGCTTCGGCGGCATTACCCTCGGCGGCGCCTACAAGACTCAGTCTGACAT
>JAYQGD010000333.1:0-3875 GCA_038140415.1 Rhodospirillaceae bacterium | reverse complement strand
TGTTGGTTGCGGCGCGCCAAATAGGCCACGGTAGCGTTTCCTAACCCTAATCGCCCTTGGAACTGGCGGCGATGGTGCGGGCGAGCAGTTTGATTTCGCTCCGCACTTGTTGGATCAAATCATCCCGTCCGGCGCTCAGTTCTTCCAGCAGGCGGGCGACATAGACATCCAAGTTGCGGATGTGCGTTTGGGTCGCTTCGTCAATGCCGCCACCCTTCAGACCATCGCCGGCCAGCCGCTCCAAGGCATTCTTCAACTCGGTTTGGTTTTCCGCCAGCTTCACCAGGAAGTTCTGCTCGGACCGCATTTGATCACTGAGCGATCCCAAATGTTCCGTCAGCTTCACCAGGCTCTGATTGCTGGCGATATTGCTTTCCTGGCCGCGGGCCAGGGTGCGTTGAAGATTTTCCAAGCTCTCGGCCGTTTGCTCCAGAAGCGCCTGAACATAGGCCGGCACCGACTGATCCCCTTCGGCCGTCAATCCGCCCGATGACAACCGGGTGAGGCTCGACAGCCATTCTTCCAGATCATTGTAGAACCGGTTTTGCGCCTGACTGGCTTGCAGGTCCAGGAAGCCCAAAACCAACGAGCCGGCCAAGCCGAACAGGGAGGACGAGAACGCCGTCCCCATGCCGTCCAATGGTGCGGCCAGTCCTTCTTTCAGGCCGGCGAAGACGGCGGCGAAGTCACTGCCGCTGACCGTAAGCCCGGCAATCACGTCTCGGATGGACCCGACGGTTTCCAGCAATCCCCAAAAGGTGCCGAGCAGGCCTAAGAAGATCAGCAGGCCGATCGTATAGCGGGACAGGTCGCGGGATTCATCCAAACGCGACGCGATGCCGTCCAGCAGGGAGCGCATGGAAAGGGTGGACAGGCTCAGGCTGTCCTTGCGCTCGCCAAGCATGGTCGCCATGGGCGCCAGAAGCTTCGGCTGTTTCATGCCGGAGAGGGACGGGGAGTTCTTGCGGTAATTCTCAATCCAGGCAACTTCCGGATTGAGGGACAGCACTTGCCGGAAGTTATAAATGATGCCCAGCAGCAACACGCCGACGATCAATCCGTTCAGGCCAATATTGGCCTCGAACGAGCGTTGCAACGGGGCAAACAGGAAGAGGCACAGCAGCACGACCACGAGAACGAACAGCGCCATTCGGATCAGCGTGCGCCGGGGTGAAGTCACTTTGGGTCTCCTTTCTTCCCCTGGTCGAAGTTGGCCGTTTCGTTTCCGGACTCAGCCCGTTCCCTCAAATCACCGGGACGGCGACGCGAGGGCGAGCCGGGCTTCCGTCATTAATTGCCGATAACGCGCAGGTCGACGCGGCTCGGAGAGCCGTCAGGCACTTGGTTGCCCAGGGCCCGGACGTCGATGCGGGTGCTCTTAACCCCTTTGTTGATCAGGTAAGAACGGACCGCGAGGGCGCGGGACAATGACAGCCGCCGCGCCTTACTCGACGACATGTTGGGTTCACCTGCATAGGCCAGCAACTGCATCCGGGCGTCCGGCTGCGCGTTTAGTTGCTCGGCGACGCCATCAAGCTGTTTCTGCGAGGCTCTGCTGAGGCTGGAGGTGCCGGCGGCAAAGGCAATGTTTTGCGAGGCGACCGATTCACGCGACGCGGTTTCCGTGGCGGGCGCGGCAGGTTTTTCCGGCACCGGGGCGGCCTTGGCAACAGCCGGCGGCGGCGGAGGCGCCTTCACGTCCGGCGCTTTTGGCGGTGAGACCGCGGGCGGCGGAGGCGGGGCCTTGGAAATTTCCACCTCAGGCTTGGGCTGTGCCGGCGGGGCCGGGGCAACGGGCGGCTTTGGCGTCAAATTGGTAGCCGGCTTTTCAGCCGCCGGCATCTTCCGCGCTGATTTCAGTCTCGGCCGGGGTTTGCTCGGTGCGCGTCGCGTCGCGGGTTGTTGCTTCCCCCATTCGCTCGGCGGAATAAGTTTTACCTGCGGTAAATCAGCTCCTTGGGCCTGATCGGCGCTCGGCGGACTGCTATACAGGAGTCTGGATCGGGGCGTGCGCCGGGGCGGATCCAAAAGATTACCCCGCAGGCTGGGGAGCAAAATGCCGCCACTGGTTTGCGGCGCAGGGCCGAAGCCGCCATTTTCGAGAACGCTCATATCAACCAGCACTTCGTTGCCGGCGTCCCACGGCCGCAGTTGCGCGTCGGCAGACACCGGCGCCAGCGCGGCTGATCCGGCCAACAGCGCGGTAATAAAGAGCGTGTGGAAGGCGTGGTTCCGCTTATCTCGTGTGTCCGTCATGTTGAGCATCCCCTCAAAGGTCCCAAACGAATATTTCCCGCCGCTTCGGGCGAGACTCCCATGGCCGCAACATAACCAAGCGCCGCGATTCAGACAACAGGCTAAGTCTTTTCACCGGATCATACAGCGGCAACCGTCGGGGGAGATAAAGAGACGCGTGTGGCGAGAATGTGGCAGAGGCAGGGTTTTACTTGCCGGCCTTACGGATCATATCGCGAAGCGGCTGATGCAATTCGGGCGCTGCGGCAATGATAGAGCCGGATTCCAGCATTTTGTCCCGGCCCGTCAGATCGCTGACCAGACCGCCGGCCTCCCGCACCAGGATAATGCCGGCCGCCATATCCCAGGGACTTAGGCCGCGTTCCCAGAAGCCGTCGAAACGTCCGGCGGCAACATAAGCCAGGTCAAGCGCAGCGCTGCCGAAGCGCCGAATGCCCGCCGATTCGGACATGACCGACTGCATCTCCGCCAGAAACGCCGTGTGATCCTCTTCGGTGCCCCGGCCCTTGAACGGGATACCGGTGGCAAAAATAGAGTCTTGCGGGTTAATGCGGGACGAAACCCGCATGCGGCGGTAGTTAAGATACGCGCCTTGGCCTTTCTCGGCGGTGAACATCTGTTCGTTGATCGGATCAAAGATGATGCCGGCGGTGATTTCGCCGAGCTCTTCCAGGGCGATGCAAATGGCGAAGTGCGCGATGCCGTGCAGGAAGTTCGTGGTGCCGTCGATCGGATCAATGATCCAGCGGCGGTCCGGGTCTTCGCCCGGCTCTTCTCCGGCTTCTTCCATCAGGAAGCCGTAATCGGGGCGCGCATGGGACAGTTCTTCCCGGAGTATTTTCTCGGTGCGGATATCGGCGGCGGAGACGAAGTCCGCTGGCCCCTTGCGGGAGACCTGCAGGTTATCAACCTCGCCATAGTCGCGCTTGAGCCGCTGCCCGGCCTTGCGGGCGGCGTTGATCATAACGGTGATGATGGCCGAATGTCGGGCCATGGTTAAACTCTCCTAACGGCCCGGCGCGGGTTAGTCTTTGGCCCGCTCGACGTAGGACCCGTCTTCGGTGGAGATGACAATCCGCGTGCCGGTTTCAATATGCGGCGGGACCATCGTCTTCACACCGTTGTCCAGAACCGCCGGCTTGTAGGACGAGGCGGCGGTTTGCCCCTTCACCACGGCGTCGGCCTCGACCACTTCAAATGTCGCATGCGGCGGCAGTTGCACGCCGATGGGCTCTTCTTCGAAAGTTTCTATGATCACCTGCATGCCGTCCTGAAGGAAGGCAACCTGCGTCTCGCCCACGTCTTCGGTGCTCATGGCGATCTGATCGTAGGTTTCGTTGTTCATGAAGGTGTGCATGTCGCCGTCGCTGAACAGATACTGATAATCGTTCTGCTCGAGCCGCGCGCGCTCCACCGTTTCGGAGGCCCGGAACCGCTCGTTCAGCTTGGTGCCGTCGCGGATATCCTTCAGCTCCACCTGCAGATAGGCGCCGCCTTTGCCGGGCTGGGTGTGCTGAATTTTAATGGCCCGCCAAAGCCGGCCTTGATGCTCAATGACCATGCCGGGGCGGACGGCGTTTCCGTTGATCTTCATCGCTTTCTCTTCCGAAAATCTTGTC
>JAYQGD010000332.1:0-3891 GCA_038140415.1 Rhodospirillaceae bacterium | reverse complement strand
CGGCCCCATGATAGCGCTAAATGATGTCCTTGAAGAACCGATCAAATCGAATGGAAATCGGCCACTTCCAGAACTCCCACCAGGCGGCGGCGCCATTGGTGGAGAAAAACAGGATTTCCGCGCGTCCCACCAGGTTTTCCCGGGGGATAAAACCGACGGACGGCAGGACGCGGCTGTCTTCAGAATTGTCCCGGTTGTCGCCCATGGCGAAGTAGTGACCGGGCGGCACGGTATAGACATCCGTATTGTCCAGTCGGGCGTTGTCCCCCAGCTCTTCGATAATTGCATGTATCACGCCGTTGGGGAGCGTCTCCGCGTACTGCCTGATCTGACGAACCCCACCGGGGAAATCCCGATCAATGTAAAATCCATCAATCTTTCGCTGGACCACCGCACCATTGATATAGAGCCGGCCTCTGGTCACCTGAATTTTATCTCCCGGCAGACCGATGATGCGCTTGATGTAATCGGTCCGGCCGTCGGACGGCAGTTTGAAGACAGCGACATCCCCCCGTTCCGGCTCCGTAAACAAGATGCGGCCGGGGATCAGCGGCAGGCTAAAGGGCAGCGAATGCTTCGAATAGCCGTAGGAAAACTTGGAAACGAACAGGTAGTCGCCGATCTCCAGCGTCGGCTCCATGGACCCCGACGGGATATTGAACGGCTCATAGGCAAATGTACGGACAAGGACGGCGATCATCACGGCATAGATGACCGTCTTGATCATGTCCCAAAGTCCGCCATCCTTCTTATTCGACATTAATTTCTGTGCCTAAGTATATGAATAATCTACGTTAAATTCGCCGATCTCAGGTCTCATTCAGGACTGATAAAGCTCGTCAATGTCGCCGACAAGCGCTTCGATTTGGTTCTTCCAAGAGAACCGGCGGATAAAGTCAGCGCCCGAGTCGCCCCGCCGCCGCGCCTCATCCGGGTCGGCATAAAGGGATTCCAAGGATTCGACAACCTCTAAAACATCCGGTTCCCGCCAGGCCTCGACACCCACATAAGGCTCATACGGGGCAACCGGCGTTTGCTTTCTCAGAGGGTAACAATTGCCCTCGCCGATCAAATCCTTTTGCCCGGTATTGTCCGCGATGATGCAGGGAACGCCGGCGGCCATGGTCTCCATGGCGACCAAATTGGTGCCGGGCTCACAGCGGTTCGGGAAGATCGCCGCATCAGCGGCTGCCAAATGCCCCGGCATGTCTTTGTTCGGCGGCATGCCCAGATCGATAAAACTGTCTTCCGGCAATCCGTTGGCGATCAGCCACGGCGCAATGGCGAGCTCATTGTTGGCGAGGATCTCCGGATGCCCCTCGACAAAGGGCGAGTTGGCGATGGTCGGCATGATTGCCGGCCATTGATTGGCCCAGGCGAGCAACAACAGCGCTTCGGGATGCTTTTCCCGGAATTCCCGGAACGCCGCAATGACCACGTCCTGCGCCTTGCGGTATTCCAACTTGCCGCCGGAAAAGATGACGAACCGGTCTTTGTAAGTATCGGGCCGGGGCGCACGGACGAACAGTGAGTCATCAATTCCCTGGAAGACATTCACCACATGATCCAGCCCCCGCGCCTCCAAAACCTCTTTGTTCCAGGTGGAGCCGGTGACGATCATGTCGTAGTCCCGGGCCCTGGCCAGCCCTTCCGCCGAGATATCAGTGTCTTCAAAGAAAATGACGCCGATATTGTGGCTGCCCTGCAGAGGCTGGTCAGCAAGCGCCGGCTGAAAATCGTTGCGGAGTGCGTGCAGCACCGGGAAGTCGAATTCCAGAACCCCGGTCTTTTCCAACAGATCAGACAGATGTTCCTGACGCTGGAACACCGGCGCGAGTTTTGCGGCGATCTCCGGCCCCACGTCCAAGCGATGGGGTGGCGCGGCGAGCACCGGGTTTCGGCCTTGCGCCAGAAGTTCAATGATCAGATTTGTGCCGTAGACCCCCCAACCGGAAACGCTGCTGGGCCGCCAGCCGATGCCGATGCTGTCAGGTGCGGTCATTCCTCACCGGTTTTGGGGACGGCGGAAATGATGACGATGGCTTGTGCCAGGGGAAAGTCATCGGTGATGGTCAGATCGATCTGCGGCTCCATGCCGTCCGGCGTGATCTCGTCCAGCCGTTTGAGCGCACCGCCGGTCAGTTTCATGGTTGGTTTGCCGGAGGGAAGGTTAACCACTCCCATATCCCGCCAGAAGACGCCTTTACGAAACCCGGTGCCGAGGGCCTTAGAGCACGCCTCCTTGGAGGCGAAGCGTTTGGCGTAGCTGGCGGCGCGGAGCCGGCGTTTGTCGGACTTTTGGCGTTCCAGCTCGGTGAAAATCCGATTGGTGAAGCGTTCGCCAAACCGGTCCAGGGTTTTTTCCACCCGCCGGATATCGATCAGGTCGTTGCCGATCCCCAGGATCATGCCGACGCTTCGCCCAGGGCTTGCGCGCGGGCATTGTCCATCAGGGCGCGCATCCGTTTGATGGTGCTGTCCAACCCGCCGAAGATGGCCTCGCCGATCAGGAAGTGCCCGATGTTAAGTTCCATGAGTTCCGGAATTTCGGCGATCGGGCCGACGGTCTCGAAGCCCAGGCCATGGCCGGCATGACATTCCAAGCCGATGGACTGGGCATAGGCCGCCGCTTCCCGGATGCGGTTGAGTTCCTTTTCCCGGTCCGCACCGGTCAACTCGCAGTACGCGCCCGTGTGCAGCTCGACGACCGGCGCGCCCAGGGCTTTCGCCGCATCTAGTTGTCGCAGGTCCGCCTCAATGAACAAAGAGACTCGGATGCCTTTGTCCACCAACGCGCTGACATATGGCGCGAGATGGGTCTGATTGCCGGCTGCATCCAATCCGCCTTCGGTTGTGCGCTCTTCCCGCTTTTCAGGCACGACGCAGGCCGCGTGCGGCGCGTGATGCAGCGCAATCTCCAGCATTTCGTCCGTGGCCGCCATTTCCAGATTCAGCGGCAGATCTATTTCCTGACGCAGCCGGGCAATATCGGTATCGGAAATATGCCGCCGGTCCTCGCGCAGATGGGCCGTAATACCGTCGGCGCCGGCCTTGGCGGCGATCACCGCCGCGCGCACCGGATCGGGATGGGCCCCGCCCCGCGCATTCCGGATCGTCGCCACATGGTCGATATTTACGCCCAGTCGTAAATAGTTGCTCATAATACGTCCTTAATCGTCTCTTCCGGCGAAACCCGATGGGAAAGTTTCTGCCGGGATTTCCGTCCGTACGCGTCTATAAGCCATCTGATGCCAAAGTAAAAGACGACCCAGGCAACCACGAAATAAGGAATGCAGCCAATCAACATGGGGCCCAGCAGCGGCCAGGCGACCTTAATCAGATAGTTCCAGTCGAATTCCAGGAACGCTTGGACCGCGTTCAAGAAAATTTCCGACACATTCATGTTCGCCATATCGTCCGGCATGCCACCGACGCCCATCCAGACACCGGTGTGGTACACGAGCCACCAGATGAAGGGAAAGGTCCAGGGATTGCCGACGAAGGTGCCGATGGCGGCGGCTAGCATGCTTGCCCTGGCGAAGTAGGACATGATCATGCCGATGAGGATATGGAAGCCCATAAACGGTGTGAATGAGACGGCGGCGCCGAAGGCGAAACCGGCTGATACGGAGTATGCCGAGCCCGGAAGACGGCTGAGACGCAATACCCAAAACTTGAAAAATCTGCGCCAGCCGAGATGGGGCCAAATTAGATCAAGACTTCGGGACCATCTCGGTCTGGGATTCCGGCGCTGGAACATGCGTGTTGGTTTACCCTGTAGAGCGGCCCGCAGGGCATGTCGCTGGGGGGCCGCAGGTTATTATTCGGGTCCGGATAATCCGACTATCCCTTGGTTCTTTCAACTGATTTGATCGCTTTCGAGGCACGCAA
>JAYQGD010000331.1:0-3895 GCA_038140415.1 Rhodospirillaceae bacterium | reverse complement strand
AGCAATAGCCGACGATGCCGACCTTGCCGGCGTCCGCCACCGCGTCCTTGGCCGCGATCACGTCTTTGACATTGTCGTCCCACTCGATCTTGCCCCGGGTCTCCATGCCTTTCTGGCGGTCTTCCTCGCCATAGCAGAGATCCACGCCTTTTTCCGCCCGGTCGAACATGGCCGGCGCGATGGCCACATAGCCGTCGGCGGCAAACCCGTCGCAGACTTCCTTAATGTGCGCGTTGACGCCGAAGATTTCCTGAATGACGACGATGGCGCCCTTGGCGTCGCCGGCCGGGTCGGCCCGGTAGGCATCCAGTTTATGCCCGTCGCTCGCGGTGAGTTCGATCATTTGTCCCATGATGTTTTTCCCTGATGAAAGTTGGTTAAAGTTGTTGGTGGCGGGAGAGTACCCCACGGGCCGGGGGAGTCAATTACCGGCAAGCGGAAGCGCTCGCATGCGGTCGGAGGGGGGAAAAATTTTGCCAGACGGCCTGTAAGCCGGGTTCTGTGCGCCGGGCAGGGCAAGCCCCTCCCGGGCGATGGCCATTCATCTGGGACGCCCGTCACCGGACGCCTCGTGCAACCGACCCGGACAGTAGCGTGAAAACCCGCCTGCGGCCGAAGCCGCGCACCGTCCCTATTTGGTTTTGCTCCCGGTGGGGTTTACCCTGCCACGACCGTTACCGGCCGCGCGGTGCGCTCTTACCGCACCCTTTCACCCTTGCCCTGCCGCGAACGGCGAAGGCGGTTTGCTTTCTGTGGCACTTTCCCTGGGGTCGCCCCCGCCGGGTGTTACCCGGCACCGTGTTTCCATGGAGCCCGGACTTTCCTCCATCCTCCGCCGGAGCGGAGAACAGCGGCCATCCGGCCGTCTGGCGGCGCGGAGTATAGGCGTAAAGTGCCGATGGAGGGAAGGGGCGAGATCAGGCCTCGCTGCCGGTCACCCGGTTGCGGCCATTGTGTTTGGAGGCATAGAGGTTTTTATCGGCCGCCTCGATGAAGGATTCGATAGCCATATCTTCGCCAGGCACAACGGAGGTGAGACCGATGCTGATGGTCACGTGATCAGCAGTTTCCGACGCCGCATGTTCCATCTGCAATCCGTCAATCCCGGCGCGGATCCGTTCCGCCAAATCCATGGCCGGCTCCATCGGCGTTTCGGGCAGCACCACGGCAAATTCCTCGCCGCCGTAGCGTGCGGTCAAATCGGAGGGCCGGCGCAGATGAGTGGCGATTTCGCTGGCCACTGCGCGTAGACAATTATCGCCCTGCTGGTGGCCATAGGTGTCGTTGTAGAGCTTGAAGTGATCCACATCGATCATCAGAAGCGAGATCGGATAATCGTTCCGGCCGCCGCGCCGCCATTCCTGATCCAGGTATTCATCAAAGCGCCGGCGGTTGGAGAGGCCGGTCAGCCCGTCCACCGATGACATGATGGCGAGCTGGTCGCGCATCTTCTTCTGCATCAGGTGATTGCGGATACGGACTTCGACGATCTGCGGGACGATCGGCTTGGCGATGTAGTCGATGGCGCCCAGCTCCAGGCCCTTGAACTCGTCCTCGGTCTCCGTACGCGCCGTCAGAAACACGACCGGAATATCCATGGTTTCCGGCAGCTCTTTCAATTGCCGGCAGACCTCGTAGCCGTCCAGGTTGGGTGTGCGTACATCCAGAAGAATCAGATCAGGCAGTTCGGTGCGGGCGATCTCGACGCCCTCGTTGCCGTTGTCCGCACGCAGCACATTGACATCATCCTTAAACATGATGTCGATCAGGTCGAGGATGATCGGGTCGTCGTCGACCACCAGGATTGTCTGTGGTTGGTCCATCAGAATACCGCTCTTGAAAGTGCCACTGACGTAACGTTTGCTGGGACCGCGCCCGCCCTCTTTGTTGGGCGTAAAATACCTACAAAAAGGCAAAGATCAAACTAAACGAAACCATGCCGGTCCGCGCCATCGGAAACCACGTAGACGGAAAAGATGGTCTATTGAGAGGGGGGTGATCGTGCCCTAACATGCTGAAAAGCCCGAGAAGGCGAGGAGGAGACAATATGGCGGACGCCGTCGATCCGATAGAAGCCAAAGAGGCCATGCGCGCCTATGTGGAAAAGAAGGGCGGGCTGGCCTTCGGCGTGGCCGATGTGGCGACATTGGAGCGAATCGCGCCGGACGGCTATGGGCCCAGCGCCATGCTGCCCCGGGTCAAATCGGTGATCTCGGTGGGTGTCGGCGGCGGCACCCGGGGTTCCTGGGCGGCGGACGCCAAGACCCTCGCCTATATCGGCGATACGGAGACCATGGTGTACAGAATCGCCTACGGCCTCGCGTTCATGATCGAACACAAGTTCGGCGAAAAGGCGATCTTCTGCCCGCCGGACATGGACCCGGAAAAAGGCGCGCGTACGCCCATGCAGAGCCTTAAACTGCATGCGGAGGTGGCCGGCATCGGGGCGCGCTCCATGGCCGGCGATATTCTGCTGCATCCCGATTACGGCATGCTCTATTACGCCTCGGTCTTTACAGAGATGGAACTGCCGCCGGACGCGCCCATGGCGGACAACCCGTGTCCGCACCCGTCCTGTGTGAAGCTTTACAACCAGACCGGCCAGACGCCCTGCATGCGGTTCTGCCCGGTGGATTGCCTGTCGGGTTCCATCAGCGAGGACGGCAAGGTGGAGGAGATGCATTATGACGCCCACGCCTGCGCCGAAATGTCGCAGCAGTACGAGGCGATCCCCAACGTGCTGCTGGACATGATGGACGCCAAGGACCCGATAGAGCGGGGCATGGCCGTCCATTCGCCGGAGAACCAGTTGATCTGGTACAAGCTGTCGGTCGGGGCCGGGGAATTGCTGGCGCTCTGTTATGAATGCATGCGGGTCTGCCCGATCACCCAGACTAGCACCATGGCCAATCCGGTGGCCCGCGGCGCCGGAATGCGCCAGAAGGTCGCCGAGGCGAAAGCTCAGGCCCAAATGGAGGCCGAAATCGAAGCCGAAGACGGGGCCGCCTGATCATGGCGTATGGCGTCACCCCGCAGATGATTGAGACCTATGGCGAGATCATCTTTAAGCTCAGCCTCAACAAACAGGTGCGGCGCGGCGATGCCGTCCGGGAGCTGAATTTCGAGGAGATCGAGAAACAGCGGGATGGCACCGGTCTCACCGATGAGGAAATCGCCGAACGGATCGGCTTGCTGCCCGAACAGGTGAGCGTGGTCCGGGTCTTCGTCGAACGCAAACATCACCGGATCGATCAGCACCGCCGCCTGTTTCATCTGGGCGGCGGCAAGCGTTGGAAAGCGGACGAATATCAACATCCGGCGGAACGGTTAAAATTCAGAGAGGACAGTATGACCTTGCGGGAAGCATTGAACTTTGATCCGGGCCAGGCGGCCCATTATCTGGAAAAGGGCTATTGGGGCAACGAGACGCTGTCGTCTCAACTGGCCACCCATGCCGCCGAGCGCCCGGATGCGCCGGCGCTGATCACCGCGGACAGTGAAATCTCTTGGATCCAGTTCAAGGATCAGGTGGACCGGCTGGCCAAGGGCCTGCTCGGTCTCGGCATCCTCAAGGGCGACGTGGTGGCGGTGCAGCTTCCCAATATTCCCGCATTCCTGCTCGCCCATCAGGCCATCGCCGCGGTCGGGGCCGTGATGCAGACCGTGCACATGCCCTACGGCAAGGCGGATATCGAGTTTCTGCTCAACCATTCCAAGGCGCGGGCGGTGATCTGCCTGCCGTCGTTTAAGGAATTCCCGACGGCAGAGGTCATGCAGGGGATCAAGGAGGACTCGGCGGCGCTGGAGAATGTCATCGTCGCGGGGCCCGAAGCCCCTGACGGCGCGGTTACCCTGGAAAGTTTGATGACCGAGGGGGACCCGGTGATCGGCAACC
>JAYQGD010000330.1:0-3896 GCA_038140415.1 Rhodospirillaceae bacterium | reverse complement strand
GATTGGTTCGATGTGGTCGTCGGCTCCAACCTGTTCGGTGACATCCTGTCCGACTTGGGCCCGGCCATCACCGGCACCATTGGCATCGCGCCGTCCGGCAACATCAATCCGGAAAAAGACTTTCCGTCCTGCTTTGAACCGGTCCACGGCTCCGCCCCGGATATCGCCGGCAAGGGCATCGCCAATCCCATCGGACAGATTTGGTCGGGCGCGATGATGCTGGATCATTTCGGCGAAACCGAGGCTGCGGCGGCAATCGTCTCGGCGATTGAAAAGGTGCTGGCCGACGGATCCTGCATGACGCCTGATATGGGCGGCACGGCGAACACCCAGGATCTGGGTAAGGAAATCGAGGGCGCCCTGTAGTTTTGGCGCGAATCCGCCCATAATCCGGTGTTGAGTAAGAAACCAAGGACCTTGTGATGCACGCCACCGTGGCCGCAGACGCGCCGATGTTCACCATGTGGGTGACCTTCGCCTTGATATTGGGGGCGTTGGCGCTTTACGCCGTGGAGAAACTGCCGGCGGAGATTACCTCCATCGGGGTGTTGGGGGCGTTCATGGTGTTCTTCCACTTCTTTCCCATTCTCGGGGCCGACGGGCATAATCTGTTGAGCTCAGAGCGCCTGGTGCTGGGGTTCGCCAATCCGGCGCTGATCACCGTGCTGGCGTTGCTGGTTGTCGGTCAGGGCATGGTCCGCGCCGGGGTGCTGGACCGCGGGGCCAGATTGGTGCTGTCCGCCGGACGGGGGAGCGCCGGGCTGACCATCTTTATCACCCTGATTGTTGTCCTGGTGGTGAGCGGGTTTTTGAACAACATTCCCGTGGTCGTGATTTTTATACCCATCATGGAAGCCGTGGCGGTCCGCTTCGGCAAGTCGCCCAGCAAGGTGATGATGCCCCTTAGCTTCGCCGCCGTCCTGGGCGGCATGACCACGATCATCGGGTCCGGCACCAACCTTCTGGTCTCCGGCACGTTGGAAGAGCTCGGGGAGCAGCCGTTCTCGTTCTTCCAGTTCACCATCCCCGGACTGTTTCTGGCGGCGGTCGGCTTGGTCTTTGTGATTTTTGTTGTTCCAAGACTGCTGAAGGACCGGTCGTCCTATGCCGCCGACTATCTGGGTAATGACGGCAAGCACTTCCTGGCGCAGATTACCTTGTCGGAAAACTCAAAACTGATCGGCTTGGAATCCCAGGGCGGCATTTTTAACGCCTATCCCGACATGACCCTCCGGGTGATCGAGCGAGAGGAAGAAGCCATCCTGCCGCCGTTCGAGGGCGTGACGTTGCGGGAAGGGGACGTTCTGGTGGTGTCCGCCACCCGCGCCGCCCTGTCCTAGGCCTTGGCGCAGGACCCTGGTCTGCTGGTGCCCGAGCTGCAGGACGGGCGGGACGATCAGGAACAGCGCTGGCAGGAAGGTGACCGGGTTCTGGCCGAGGTCATGGTTGCGCCGGCCTCCCGGATGTCCGGCTTGAATCTACGCCGGATCGGCTTCCGCCACAAAACCCATTGTGTCGTGATGGGGATTCAACGCCGGTCGCGGATGATGCGCCAGCGGATCACCGAAATTCCGCTGGAGGAGGGGGATGTCCTCCTTGTTCAGGGCCAGCAAGAGGACATTGATGCGCTCCGCCGGCATGATGATATCGTCCTGCTGGAGTGGTCGGCGGAGGAATTGCCGGCCCTCGACCACGCCAAGCGGGCTGTGATTATCTTCTTCGGCGTGATCCTGTTGGCGGCCACCGGAATTTTACCGGTCATGGTGTCGGCGCTCATCGGCGCGGCTGCCCTGGTGGCGACAGGTGTTTTAGGCATTCGCGCCGCCGCCCGGTCTTTGGATTCCAAGATATTCACCATGATCCCGGCGGCGCTAGCCATGGGGCTCGCCATGCAGGTCACCGGCGGTGCGTCTTATCTGGCGCAAAATTTGATCGATCTGTTACAAGGCGCCAGCGGTCCGGTGGTGCTCTCGGCGTTTTTTCTGCTGATCGCCGCGCTCTCCAACATCATCAGCGCCAAGGCGGCGGCCGTTTTATTTACGCCCATCGCGGTGGGCGTGGCGCAGGAACTCAATGTCCCCGTGGAGGCCTTCGCTGTTGCGGTGGTCTTCGCCGCCAACTGCGCCGTGGCGACGCCCATCGGCTATCAGACCAGTCTGCTGGTCATGGGGCCGGGGCACTATACGTTTGCCGATTTCGCCCGGGGCGGCATTCCGTTGATCATTGTCTTGTGGGTGGCGTTCAGCCTGTTTGCGCCCTGGTATTACGGCTTATAGCCGGATCGGATATCGGCGGTCTTGCGCACCCTGAAAGTATTACCCGAGAACGTGACCTGTCCTTTGGCGCTGATGTGATCCAGCATCCGGCGGAAGTTCCGGTTCAGACGCGCCGTTGACGAAGATGACTGATACCAGAGCTCGTTGGTCCGCGCCGAGGCGGAGATCGGCCGGTGGCTTTGATACCCGTCAAAGGCCACCAGAAATTCTTCAATCAGGCCCATTTCCTCCTCGTCAAATCCTTAAAAGGCGAGGGTGAATCCCCGGTCCGCGCCCGTCGTGCTTTTCCCATCCGGCGGGTTCGAGAGGGCCGCGAGCCGCACGCCCAGGGCGGCGCCTAAATCCTGCGATAGCCGCCGCGACGCCTTTCCGGCCGTGCTCAACAGACAGTTCCGGTCACACTCAAGCGGCGCGTGGACGTTCGGCTCACTGACCTCGAAATTCCCGAGCCGTTGGCCGCTGGCGACGCTGAGCAGGCGGCCGGCCAGGCGGAGATGAATGCGGGTCGTATAGGCGAGGCGGCTCACGTCCGCGAACACGGTCACCAGGACCATCACATCTATCGGCGGTTTCTGGATGGATCGCGCGATATCGATCAGCTCCGCATCACTGCGCCGTATCCGGCCTTGGGCAAAGTTTTCCAGGGTGATCGCTGTTTCATCGAACACCCGAAACCCCTGGTCCTGCAGTTCATTGCTGATCGCGCCTAAAACCCGCGTGAAGATTTGGCTGTCCCGGGCAACGGCGTCCGGGGCCGCATCCTCGGCCATGATCACCATATTGGACTGATCAGCGGCCATTGCCCCGGCTGATAACAGGATCAGCGCAAATACAGCCGCTATAAGTTGTGTGTGGCGACGGAACATCAGCCTTTTTACCACTTTAAAGGGTTAAAATAGAGAACTTATCCTAATAAATCTGCGGCTTTTGCGCATTGGAAAATGTCTGCGGAGACGGGAAAGCATGTTTTACGGCTGATTTCGGTCCCTTATATAAGGGAAATGACGAATTGACGCCCTGGATTGAATGAACTTAGATACCGCCTAACGCGGGCAGAGCCATAATCTGCCGATATTTTGGGAATGAGCGAGGCATGTCATGGCGTTATCGCCGGAAGACCGAAAAGCACTCCTGTCGGAGCACTTCCTGTTGAAGCATATCTCGGACGCCGACTTGGATGAGTTGGCGAGTTTGACCGAGCTCAGTTCCTATAAAGCCGACGAGACGATCTTCAACAAAGGGGAAACCGCCGACAGCATGATGGTGGTGGTCAGCGGCAAGGTCCGGGTGTCCGCCAAGGCGACCAAGGGCGATGATGTTGTGTTCGCCACCTTGGGCGACGGCGAAGTGTTCGGCGAAATCGCCCTCATTGACGGCTATACCCGTTCGGCCGATGCGGTCGCCATCGAAGACACCGAAATCCTCGCGCTGTCCAATCAGTCTTTCCTGCCCATCTTGCGCAAGGATGCGGATGTCTGCATCAGCCTGTTACAGGTGATGTGCCACCGGATCCGGCACACCAATTCCCTGCTGGAGGATTTCAGCCTTCTCGATCTCCGCCGCCGGCTGGCCAAGCGGCTCATGTATATGGGCGGCGGATCGCAAATGTCGGTGCGCGTC